>CADDYR010000143.1 GCA_902810765.1 Chloroflexota bacterium | reverse complement strand
CCGCGCGCTGCGAGCTCGCTCTCGGCCCACTCAAGCTCTCGCTCTGCGGCCTCCAGCCCGCGCGCGACCTCCTCCGCGGCCGCGACCGCCTCCCGCAGCTCGTCGCGCTGGCGCTCCAGCGTCTCGCGAGCCGCTGCCAGGCGGGCCTCCCCCGAGCTCGCCTCCCGCCGGAGCTCCGCGAGCCGATCCTCGGCGTGTCGGCACAGCGTCGAGGCTTCGGCCTCCTTCGCGGAGAGCTGTGCCCGCTCCCGCTCGAGGGTTGCTATCTCGCCCTCCAGGCGCGAGGCGGATTCGGCAAGCCCTCGCTCCCGCGAGGCCGCGGCCTCGGCGCTCTCCCGGAGCGTGTCGAGCTGCTCCTCCGAGGTCCGCAGCGCCTCGCGTGCCCGCCCAAGCTCCTGCTCGGACTCCCTCACGGCGCGAGAATAGTACGAGGTGAGGAGCTCGCGCAGCTGAGCCTCGTCGCGCTCCCGCTGGCGCGCCTGCCTGGCCTGCCGCTCGAGCGACCTCAGCCTCGGCCGCATCTCCGCCAGCAGGTCGGCGACCCTCGTCGCGTTCGCCTCCATCTCGGAGAGCTTGCGGAGGGCCTCGTCGCGTCGGGCGTAGTGCTGGGTGATGTCTGCCGCCTCCTCGAACATCCCGCGCCTGCCCTCCGGGGTGAGGGAGAGCGCCGCGTCAATAGTGCCCTGCCCGACGACGCAGTAGCCCTGTCCGAGCGAGGAGGTGAGGCCGAGCACGTCGCGCAGCCGCACGCGGCCGCGGTTGATCAGGTACTCGTTCTCGCCGCTGCGGTAGGCTCGGCGGGTGATCGTCACCTCCGAGTAGGGCAGAGGCAGGGCGTGGTCAGAGTTGTCGAGGGTGATCGAGACCTCGGCCATGCCCGCAGGGCTGCGCTTCGAGCCCCCGGACCAGATCACGTCCTCGGTACGCTTCCCCCGGAGCAGGGAGTAGCTCTGCTCGCCGAGCACCCAGCGGATCGCCTCGACGAGGTTGCTCTTGCCGGAGCCGTTCGGACCGACCACGGCCGCCACGCCGTCGTCGAACTCGAGGCGCGTGTGAGCGGCGAAGCTCTTGAAGCCGTGCAGCTCGAGAGTCCTGACCCTCATGCCGGGGCCGCGTCCGCGAGGGGGCTCGGGGCTGATGTCATCGGTCCTGGTGCGCCTCGACATAGTCGCGCTCGCCCGTCTCGGGGTTGTAGAGCACTTCCATCAGCTTCCCGGTGGCAGGATCGACGAAGCGCTCTCCGGTGAGCTGCCACTGACCGCGCGCCCGGTCCACCCTGGGCCGGTAGCGCCAGCGCTCGAACGCGACCGCGGCCGTGAGCACCAGCCCCGCGAGCACGAGGTAGAGTACGAGCCCGAGAAAGACCTTCTTGACTATGAGGCACGCGGCGAGCACGAGCAGCAGCACGCCGAGCGCGATCACTGCCCTTCTCAGCACGATGCTAGCCCGTTTCCGCCTCGAGCACGACCGCCGTGCCGTAGGCGACGATCTCGCTCATCGTCTGGCCGATCTCTGAGGAGTCGAAGCGCATCATCACGACGCCGTTCGCGCCCATCGCGGTCGCGTTCTCGACCATCCGGTCTATCGCGTGGCGCCTCGCCTCCTCGAGCAGCTGGGTGTACTCGGTGATCTCGCCTCCGACGATGGACCTGAGCCCGGCCATTACGTTGCCTCCCAGCCCTCGGCTGCGCACGACCACGCCGAAGCACTGGCCCTTCACCTCGGCCACCCGGTAGCCCTTGACGTTCTCGGTCGTGGTGACGATCATTCGCTGCTCCTTGGTTCAGGTGGGCCTTCAGGTGCCGTATAGTATACTCCAACCCCATAACGGTTACGAGCCCGGGCGGGCTCGGGAGTTGAACTCGTTCATCGCGCGCTCGATCCCGTGCCTGAGCGCGGCCTCCGCAGCCTCCGCCGCATCGGCTATCACCTGGCCCAGCGCCTCGCGCTCCTCCGGTCGCCACCTGCCGAGAACGTACGAGATGGCGTCCCCGTGGGGCGGGCGTCCGATGCCCACCCTGAGTCGGGGGAAGTCCTTTGTGCCGAGCGAGCCGATGATGGACTCGACGCCGTTGTGGCCGCCCGAGCTGCCACCGCGCCTGAGCCGCACTCGTCCGAATGCGAGGTCCATGTCGTCGTAGATCACGAGCGCGTCGGAGGGGGCGAGCTTGTAGAACCTCAGGACGGACGAGACCGCCCGGCCGCTGTGGTTCATGTACGTCTGCGGCCACACGAGCATCAACCTGCGGTCGTCGAGCCTTGCCTCAGCGATCTCCGCGCCGTGGTCCCGCCTGCGGCCGGACGCCCCCAGGCGCCGGGCGAGCTCGTCCAGCACGAGGAAGCCCACGTTGTGACGGGTTTCGGCGTACTGCCGCCCGGGATTGCCCAGGCCGAAGACGACGCTCGGGCTACGCGTCGGGCTCATACAGCGTGACGTCCTGCGCGAGGTACAGCGCTATGTCCCTGTTACCGAAGTGGCGCTCATTGAACCCGCAGAGCGCGTAGCCTCTGCTCCGGAAGAGGTTCACGGCTGGATGGTTGCGTGTGGGCACCGCCGCCAGGAGCGCCGGTATGCCGAACTCCCTGGCCCACTCGTGCGCGGAGGTCAGAAGGGTCGTCGCGACGCCCATCCCGCGATACGGCTTGTGCACGACGAGCCGGTTCACCCAGGCGCCGGCCCTCCAGGCGCTCGCGCACAGGTAAGCGATGAGGTTCCCGTCCTCCTCGGCTACGAGGAACAGGTCGGTCTCGTCCCACTCTGCCTCGAGCTCCTGCGTCACGTCGGGCGGAGTCACCGACCTCGGGCGCGGCAGCCGCACGAGCCTGAGACCCAGGACCATGTCCTCCGTGCCGTGCGCGGGTGAGCGCTCCTGAGTCAGCTGCCACGTGTACTCGGAGGTGTAGCTCGCGTCGAGCCCTCCGCAGGTCGGTATGTCCGTCAGCCTGGCCACGCGCAGTATCATCGGGTCATTGTACGGTATGGCCGAGCACGCGCACGCCGTACGCTTCCGCGAGCCCGCGCGCAATCGCGTCGGAGCTGACGAGGTCGAGGTCGAAGTCGTACTTCGCCATCAGGAACGCGAGCTGCTGGTAGGTCATCTGATCCTGCAGCGCGGGGTTGGCGTCCCTGCACACCAGCACGAGCCTCCCGAAGCCGTATTCCGCCACCTCCTCGACCTTCTCTACGGGATCGTCCCCGGACTCGAGGATGAGCACGTGGGCCGGAGTGGGATTCACGAGCTTCGCGTACAGGTACTGGATGATGATGCGCAGCACGGCGGCCGCGGGCACGGCGAGCAGGATCCCGACGAAGCCATACAGGGACGCGCCCGCGAGCACCGCGAACAGCACGATCACCGGGTTCAGGTTGACGACCTTGCCCACGAGCGACGGGATCACGATGTTGTCCTCGAGCTGGCGGAGCACGAAGTAGCCGAGGGCGATCACGAGCGCGTACGTCACGTGGCTCCACCCGAACGGGGTGGTGGGCTGGAAGAGCGAGGCCACTATCGCGATCGTCGCCGCGGTGTAGGGGCCGACGAACGGGATGATCTCGAGCACGCCGGTCGCGATCGCGATGACGAGCGGGTACTCGACCCGGATCGCGGAGAGGAAGATGAACGTCGCGACGCTCATGATCGCGATGAGGATGAGCTGGCTGCGCAGGTACGCGCCGAGGCTCTGGTTGATGCGGCCCAGCAGGTCGGTGATCTCGCGCTTGTGCTCGCGGGGGATCAGCCCGATGAAGAACGCGTACTCCCGCTCGGCGTTGAGCAGGAGGTAGAAGGTGACGACGAGGAACACGAGCACCTTCAGCAGCTTGTCTATGGCCCCGGCGACTATCGGCAGCGCCATCCTCTGGACGATCTCGGCTATGTCGTTCGAGCGCGTGACGACCTCCTTCTCGAGGGTCTGCAGGTCGAGGCTGACCCCGAGATCTCGCAGGAGCGGATGGGCCTTCACGAAGGCGTCGGCCTCATGGAGGGCCTCGGGCGCCTGCCTGAGAAGCGCGATCGTCTGGTCGCGCACCACCGGCCCGAGCGTCATCCCGCCCCAGACGACCGCGGCTATCACCACCACGTACAGCAGGATGATCCACACGAACCGCGGCAGGTGGGTCCGTCGCGTGAGGTAGGTCACGGGTGGATTGAATATGTAGGTTGCGACGAGCGCCCATATGAAGGGCGACAGCAGGTGCGCGGTCCGGTAGAGCAGGAAGAGCAGCCCCGCCACGGCCAGCCAGATGGTTATCTGCTTGGCCCGACTGGAGAAACGTATCTCGCGCAATTGGGTCCCCTCGAGGACTAGGCGGAGCCGGGCTCGTCGTCCGAAGCAGCGCTCGCCTGTGCTGTGCGGGCTCCATGATACTCCGTCGCCGCGGGCCGCGCCAGACCCCACACGCCCCTTCCCGCGGCCGGGGCGGTTCGCTCAGAAGATACGCGCGTTTTGGTGCGATATTCGGGTCGGTTACCGGTTGCCGTGTGCGCGGAGCTTTGACTATAATTTGTGTAAGCGGCTCTCGAGAGCGGCGCGCGGAGCGGCCGTGCGCTCGGGGCCGTTACTAATTGCGCGAGGGTTTGAAGGAAGCTAAATGGAGAACATACCGACAGGCGCCGAGACGGCCACCAACCAGCACACGGACGGGACCGAGCAGGAGGTGCTGACTCCCGAGCGGGGCGACCTGAGCACCGGGCAGGAGGGCGCGTTCGCAAGGGAGTCCAACGGCTCGTCCAGGAGGACCGTGCAGCGCGGCCCGGCCGCCGAGCAGGAGCTCACGATGGAGCAGCTGCTCGAGCGCACCACGACCGAGTACCGGACGCTGCACAAGAACGAGGTCGTCGAGGGCACTGTCATGGGATTCGACCGGGACGGCCTGCTCGTGGACGTCGGATCGAAGAGCGAGGGCATCGTGCCCTCGAGCGAGATGAACACGCTCGGCGAAGAGGAGCGTGGGGCGATCCAGCAGGGCGATCAGGTGCTCGTCTCGGTGCTCGACCCCAACGACAACAACGACGGCCACGTGGTCCTGTCCATTGACCGCGCGAGGGCCGAGAGGTCCTGGCGGCGGCTGCAGAAGCAGCTCGAGTCGGGGGAGCTCGTCGAGGCCGAGGTCATCGGCTACAACAAGGGCGGTCTGCTCGTGGACCTGGGCGGAGTGCGCGGGTTCGTCCCGGCCTCTCAGGTCAGCACCCTGACGGGCGGGAGCGAGGAGCAGCGCCGCAGCGAGCTGGCGGGCTTCACCGGCAGGACGATCGCGATGAAGGTCATCGAGGTCAACCGCCGGCGCAACCGCCTGATCCTGTCCGAGCGACAGGCGGCGCAGGAGCGGCGCGAGAGCCGCAAGGACGAGCTGCTCGAGGAGCTCCGCGAGGGACAGATCATCAAGGGCACCGTCACGAGCCTGGCGGACTTTGGGGCGTTCGTGGACATCGGCGGGGCGGACGGGCTGATCCACCTCTCCGAGCTGTCCTGGAGCCGCGTCAACCACCCGCGCGACGTGCTCAAGGTGGGAGATCAGGTGGACGTGATGGTGCTGAACATAGACCGGGAGCACCGCAAGATCGCGCTGAGCACGAAGCGGACCCAGCCGGAGCCGTGGGCCACGGCGCTCGAGCGGTACGAGGTCGGGCAGACGGTCACGGGCGTCGTGACCCAGGTCGCCCCGTTCGGCGCGTTCGTCCGGCTGGACGACGGCATCGAGGGCCTGGTGCACGTCTCCGAGCTCTCGGAGGAGCCGGTGAGCAGCCCCGGGGCCGTCGTCAAGGAGGGCGACGTGCTGACGCTGAAGGTCATCCGGATAGACACGCAGCGCCGGCGCATCGGGCTGAGCCTGCGCCAGTCGGAGGAGGCTGGACAGCTGCCTCCCGAGGCGACCCCGAGCGGGCCACCGGACGAGGGCACCGAGGAAAATCTGAGCGCTTAGATGGCGGGGGCGGCCGAACGCCGCCTCCTTCCGCACCATCCGGGTGGCTCATATAAGCCGGTACCGTTGCGCGTTGGCATGCTGGCTGCTAAACTGAGGATGAGGGATAGTCAGTTATGACTAACCCTCTAAGTGTCTAAGGTTTCGGTACGGTTCACCGATTGCGATGCGGGCACCCGGTACCGTTCGCTAAGAGGGAGTTTCGGCTATGAACGAGAGAAGCGGCGAACGATTCGACAAGTTCACGGAGCGCGCCCGCAAGGTCCTTCAGTTGGCCAACGACGAGGCGACGCGCTTCAACCACAACTACATCGGCACCGAGCACCTCCTTCTTGGTCTCGTACGCGAGGGCGACGGCGTGGCGGCGCGGGTGCTCGCGAACATGGGCGTGCAGCTCCCGAAGGTGCGGGCCGCCGTCGAGTTCATAATCGGACGGGGCGAGCGTCCGCCGCAGGGGGACATCGGGCTGACGCCGCGCGCGAAGCGGGTGATCGAGCTCGCGTTCGACGAGGCGCGCCGCCAGAACCATCACTACATCGGCACGGAGCACCTGCTGCTCGGCCTGGTGCGCGAGGGCGAGGGCATTGCGGCGGGGGTGCTCGAGAGCCTCGGCGTGAGCCTCGACAAGGTGCGTGCCCAGGTGATCCAGGTGCTGAACCAGAGCAGCGGCACCTACGGCCAGCAGGCCAAGGCGCAGACGAAGACGCCGTACATCGACGCTCTCGGAGCGGACCTGACCGAGGGCGCGCGCAACAACCGGCTCGACCCGGTGATCGGCCGCCAGCAGGAGATCGAGCGCGTGATGCAGATCCTGTCTCGGCGCACGAAGAACAACCCTGCGCTGATCGGCGAGCCCGGCGTCGGCAAGACGGCGATAGTCGAGGGGCTCGCGCAGCGCATAGTCAACGCCGAGGTGCCCGAGACGCTGCTCAACAAGCGGGTGCTTGCGCTCGACATGGGCGCGCTCGTCGCGGGCACGAAGTACCGGGGCGAGTTCGAGGAGCGCCTGAAGAAGATCCTCGCGGAGATCAAGGACTCCGGCGCGATCCTGTTCATAGACGAGCTGCACACCCTCGTGGGGGCCGGAGCCGCCGAGGGGGCAGTGGACGCGGCGAACATCCTCAAGCCGGCGCTCTCGCGCGGCGAGATCCAGGTGATCGGCGCGACCACGCTCGACGAGTACCGCAAGTACATCGAGCGGGACGCAGCGCTCGAACGCCGGTTCCAGCCCGTGCAGGTGGACGAGCCCTCCGCGGAGGAGACGATCGAGATCCTCAAGGGCATCCGCAGCCGGTACGAGGAGCATCACCGGCTCAAGATCACCGACGACGCGCTGAAGGCGGCCGCGTTCCTGGCCGCGCGCTACGTGCCGGACCGGTTCCTGCCCGACAAGGCGATAGACCTCATTGATGAGGCGGCGAGCCGCGTGCGGATGTACAGGGCGGTGAACCCGCCTTCCCTCAAGGACGCCCAGCGCCATCTGCAGTCCATCCGGGACGAGAAGGCTTCGGCGATCAGCGCGCAGAACTACGAGATGGCCGCCGAGTTCCGCCGGCGCGAGGAGCGGCTCCAGGAGCAGATCCACAGCCTCGAGGCCGAGTGGCGCGAGGAGCAGAGCGCCGAGGAGCCGTACGTGACGGAGGAGGACATCAGCCAGGTCGTGAGCATG
This sequence comes from Chloroflexota bacterium, assembly GCA_902810765.1. GTDB lineage: Bacteria > Chloroflexota > Chloroflexia > Thermobaculales > Thermobaculaceae > CADDYR01. The sequence goes on along the minus strand of CADDYR010000143.1, from coordinate 2,733 downwards.
TGGACGGGCATACCGCTCATGCGCATCGCGGGCGACGAGTCCCAGCGGCTGCTGCAGATGGAGCAGGTGCTGCACGAGCGGATCGTCGGGCAGAACGAGGCGATCAGCACGGTCGCCCGGGCCGTCAGGCGAGCCCGCACGGGCATGAAGGACCCGCGAAGGCCCATCGGCAGCTTCATCTTCCTCGGCCCGACGGGCGTGGGCAAGTCGGAGCTCGCCAAGACGCTTGCCGAGTTCATGTTCGGCAGCGAGGACGCGCTCATCACGATAGACATGTCCGAGTTCATGGAGCGGCACGCCGTCGCCAGGCTGGTCGGCGCCCCGCCCGGATACGTGGGCTACGAGGAGGGCGGCCAGCTCACCGAGGCGGTGAGGCGCAAGAGCTACTGCGTGATCCTGCTCGACGAGATCGAGAAGGCCCACCCCGAGGCGCTCAACATGCTGCTGCAGATCCTCGAGGACGGCCACCTGACCGACGCGAAGGGCCGGAAGGTGAACTTCCGCAACACGATCATCATCATGACCGGCAACATCGGAGCGGAGGCGATCACCCGGAACGCGAGCATGGGCTTCACGCTCAGGACCGACGAGGCTTCCTCGCAGGAGCGCGAGTACAACTCGATGAAGGACAAGGTGCTCGGGCAGCTCAAGCAGACCTTCAGACCCGAGTTCCTCAACCGGATAGACGCGATCATCGTGTTCCACTCGCTCAGCCAGGAGCAGATCCGCCAGATCGTGGACCTGCAGCTCCGGAGGGTGCAGGAGCAGCTCGCCGAGCAGCAGATCGAGCTGCGCGTCACCGACGCCGCGCGTGACCTGCTCGGCAAGAAGGGTTACGACCACACCTTCGGCGCCCGGCCGCTGCGCAGGACGATCCAGGACCTGGTCGAGGACCCGCTCGCCGAGGGCGTGCTCGACGGCAAGTTCCAGACGGGCATGACCGTGGTAGTGGACGCCCAGGGCGACGACGTGGTGCTCTCCCCAGAGGAGCAGCTCGTCCCGGCCTGAGGCCGATCCGAACTGCACATAAGCTAGAATGGCGAGGTGGGAACATCCCACCTCGCTTTTTTAGAAGTGCTCAAGGTGTAATATGCCCAGAACCAGGACGATCTACGTGTGCAACAGCTGCGGCGCCACCAGCCTCAAGTGGCAGGGGCGCTGCACCGAGTGTGGCCAGTGGAACACACTCGTCGAGACGGTGGAGGCGCCGAGGGCGTCCTCACCCGCCGCGACCGCGCTCCGAGCGGCGAGGCCGCAGCAGCTAAGCTCGGTCGAGACGAACGGCATCGCCCGGACGCCCGTGCCGATCACCGAGCTGAACCGAGTGCTCGGCGGAGGGATCGTGTCGGGCTCGCTCGTGCTCATCGGCGGCGATCCGGGAGTCGGTAAGAGCACGCTGCTGCTGCAGCTCTCCGAAGTGATGTGCGCCTCGATGCCGAGCGTGCTGTACGTCTCGGGGGAGGAGTCCACCCAGCAGATACGGCTGCGCGCCTCGCGCACGGGCCGCATCCCGGACAACCTGTGGGTGCTGGCCGAGACGAACGTCGAGGCGATCCTCGATCACGTCGAGCAGTCCCGGCCGGGGCTGGCGGTCGTCGACTCGATCCAGACGGTGTACTCCGAGGGCGTGGAGTCGGCCGCGGGGGGCGTGAGCCAGGTGCGCGAGTGCACGATGGCACTGATGCGCGCGGCCAAGAGCACCGGCATCCCCATCTTCCTCGTCGGGCACGTGACGAAGGAGGGGGAGATCGCGGGGCCCCGCGTGCTCGAGCACATAGTGGACACCGTGCTGTACCTCGAGGGCGACCGCTTCCACCAGTACAGGCTGCTCCGCGCCGCGAAGAACAGGTTCGGCTCGACGAACGAGGTCGGCGTGTTCGAGATGACCCAGGAGGGGCTCACGGAGGTGCCGAACCCCTCGGAGGCGTTCCTGTCCGAGCGGCCGGAGGACACGGTGGGCTCGACGGTGGGAGTCGTGATGGAGGGCACGCGGCCGCTCCTGGTGGAGGTGCAGGCGCTGACGAGCTACGCGGGCAGCGGGGTGCCCAGGCGCACGGCGAACGGGCTCGACTATAGCCGACTACTGCTGCTCGCGGCGGTCCTCGGCAAGCGGGTCGGTCTCAAGCTGAGCGACCAGGATGTGTACGCGAACGTCGTGGGAGGGCTGAGGCTCGACGAGCCCGCGGCGGATCTGGCGGTCGCGGTGGCGATAGCCTCGAGCGCCTCGAACCGCGCGGTGCATCCCGAGACCGTGCTGGTCGGGGAGGTGGGCCTGTCGGGCGAGCTCCGCAGCGTGTCGCAGCTCGACCGAAGGCTCGCGGAGGCGGCAAAGCTCGGGTTCACCCGCGCGGTCTGCCCGCGCACCCCCCGCTCCCTGAGTGCCCCCGAGGGCATGCAGCTCGTTCAGGTGAGGACGCTCGCCGAGGCCATAGCCAGGTCGCTCGCCTCGCCACGGGCGGGGGAGTAGATGCGCCCTCGCCTCGCACTCTTCGACCTCGACGACACGCTCGCGGACTACTCGGCTGCGAGTGTGGCCTCGATCGAGGCGCTGGCATCGCTCTACCCCGTCCTGAGCGCTCGCCCGCTCGACGAGGTGTGCGAGACCTACGAGCGGCTGGTGGACGAGTGGCACGAGCGCTTCCTCGCGGGGCGCGTCTCGCTCGAGGCGGCGAGGCTCGAGCGGATGCGGCGGCTGTTCGCCTGGTGCTGGTGCGAGCTCCCGCTCGGGCAGCT
>CADDYR010000142.1 GCA_902810765.1 Chloroflexota bacterium | reverse complement strand
GTGCATGGCGAGGCGGGGAGACGTGGAGGAGGCTACGGAGAGGTTCGAGCACGTGCTGGGGTACGCTAACGATGTGGGGCTCTTCTCTGAGGAGATCGACCCAGAAACGAGAGGTGCTCGGCAACTTCCCGCAGGCCTTTACGCACGTGGGCCTCATCAACGCCGCGCCAACACTGGCCGAGTGCAGCCGTGGACAAGGAGGGTCTTAGGATGAACAAACGTAGCGTCGGCCTGTGGCGTTTTGTGAGCACGGTCGTGCTGACCGGCACGCTCGCGGGGAGCCAGGGACTGGGCCTCACCCGGATGAACTTTCCATGACATGCTCGGCACGATGGTCACGTCGAACAGGGACCGGGCCAAGGTGCTGGGCTTTCTCATGCACCTGCTGAACGGCTGGCTGTTCGCGTCGCTCTACGCGGCGGCCTTCGAGAGCTGGCGAAAGGCGACGTGGTGACAGGGAGCGGGGATAGGCCTGGTGCGCGGCCTCTTCGTCCTAGTCGCGGGCGTGCCACTGCTGCCCGGGCTGCATCCGCGGATGGCGTCCGAGGAGCGAGGTCCCACACCGACCAGGCAGCTTGAGCCACCCGGCTTCATGGCCCTGAACTATGGCATGCGCACGCCTGTTTCGGTGCTGATCGCACACCTGTTGTACGGCCGCATCGTAGGCGCGTTCTATCATCGTAACCGTGGACAGCGGTCACAAAACCCGTGAACAGCCAGATGTGTCAAGAACCCTAGAAGACCGTAGCGAGATGGACCCTGCTTTCTGAGTTATGGAAAGTCACAGATGCTCCCGTGCTGAGCTCGCATGCCGTTACGGTCTCGACCTAGTGTCTGGCAGGCAGCAGGTGGCGTCATGGAGCCCATGTGGCAGCTACAGGTTCCAGCATGCCGGGAGCGACCACTGTGCTGGCCCCAACAATGGGACCAGCAAGTCCACATATCAAGCCACTGCAATTGGGAAAACCTGAGAACTACCTGGAGTTACGGTGGCGCGCCAGGAGGGACTCGAACCTCCGGCTGACCTTGCGTGCGAGAACTGGGCCACTTGAGATGTGAGTCTGGTATCCTCCGAGGAGCAGAGACAGCCAGAGGTATGCCGCAAGGACGGTATCCGTGAGTGGGCGTACCATCGGTGGAAGAGGGAGAGGGGCTGGAGGTCACGCAGGCTCAAAGCCCTGGAGGCAGAGAACAGCCGTCTTCAAAGAGGTTGGTAGCGGAACAAGTCCTGGCCGACGAAGCTCTCTAAAGAGGCGTTGGCAAAGAAGGGGCTGATGTAGCAGCCATGAGGGAGTTGGTGGACACGCTCAAGCACCACGAGGTCTCTGAGAGGGCTGCGTGTAAGAGCGTGGGCTTGGGTCGCTCGACGTATCAGTACGAGAGCAGGCGGAGAGTATCGGAGACGGAGCAGCTTCGGGTCGTGGAGCTATCGAGGAAGCACGAGCGGTACGGATATCGAAGGATCACGGCGATGCTCAGAGGGCAGGGAGAACCAGACTATGTACATCGAGCCGGGCCATCCGTGGGAGAATGGCTACGGTGAGAGCTTCATCGGGACGAATGTCTCAACGAGGAGCCGTTCTACAGCCTAAGATACGCGCAGGTGGTGATCGAGAGGTGGAGGAAGGAGTACAACGAGGAGAGGCCGCACAGCTCGTTGGGCTATCGGACGCCGGCACAGGTAGCCCGAGACCGTGTTGTTGCCGGTAGACCATTAGCAGAGTATTCCGGGCTCACATTGTAGCGGCCTATACTTTGGGGGCAGCTCACTCCAGCCCCCGAGCGCGTACCTCACCTCCCCCTACCGGCTCTCTCACAGACGATGAGGCTTATTGCCGGCTGTCCCGGAACTCGCGCAAGGATGCCCTTCTTGAGACGCTGATTCCGATACGAGATTTTGAGATCAGCATACCCTTCCTGCCAATTCGCCTGCCCCGGCCTCCAGCAATAGGTTCGGCAAAGGTGTAAGGCGTGGGAGTCCGCGTCCTCGCGAGGTCTCAGCAAGCTGTCTCACAAGGACTGTTTGCGGGACGCGCCGCCATATGGGGCCGGCCGTGCCGACCCTCGAATTCGACGGGCGTGATGTCGACGGGCAGGTCTGCTAGCATCGTTAGCGAGCATTCCTGCCGTTGAAACCGGAATCGAAGGAGCGTGCGGATGAGCGAGATGCCGAGCGAGCGGGTCCTGAGCTGGGCCGCCGGTGCTGTCGGCACCGGCGCGAGAGTAGTCGCGATGAAGTGTCTGCATGAGGGCAGAACGGGTCCGTGGTTGCTGCGCATCGATAGAGGTGGCGAAACGACTGAAGTCGTATTGCGCGTCGTCGTGCCGGGCTGGATCGGCGAAGAGCTGATTGCTACCGGGGCGGCTGCGCTAAGGCTTGCCGAAGAACATGGCTTGGCAGCTCCGCGCCTGATTGCGAGTGACCTCGATAGTCACTCGACAGGAGAAGTTGTGACACTGGAGACGGTCGCGCCCGGTAGTAGTGGCATGCCAGACCGGATGTCGGCTGAGCGCCTGCGAGAAGCAGGTAGAGCGATTGCTAAGGTGCATAAGGTTTCCCTTGAGCCTCAAGCTTTTCTACCCCTTCGGATCCGTCCGATTCAGGTTGACGACTTTGCATTAGAGAGGCGCTGGGCGAACCTGTACCACGCCTCCTCTGAGACTGAAAAGCCCGCTGTCATTGATGCGCTCTGCGAGCTCACCGGACGGTCCGCTGAGCATGCTCGTCAGATGATGTCGAGTACCCGTTCATCAGCGCTGTTGCAGCTCGCTGATGATTGTGTAAGGGAACATGGAAGACCACAAGGGGATACGGTGTTCGTCCACGGCGATGCATGGGCAGGTAACCTGATGTGGAATGGAGACACCTGTACTGCGCTGATTGACTGGAAGACTGCGGGCGCCGGGGACCCTGGAGTAGACCTTGGCGAACTTCGCAAGCAAATGGCGCTCCAGTACGGTCCAGCTGCACCCGCATATGTCCTCGATGGATGGCAGCGCGAAAGCGGCCGACGAGCGACGAACGTGGCGTACTGGGACGCCGTGGCAGCCCTCCAGACCTCCGCCGACCTGGACGATTGGGAGCCGGGCTTCACTGCGCGTCGCGACGCGTTCCTGCGCGAGGCGCTCGACCGCCTCGCTCGTGAAGGAGTGACCTATGAGTGACCCAACTGATCTCAACGCCGCCGAGGTCCGGAGCCGACTTGCCCTGCCCGCCCACATGCTCGAGTGGCTGGAGCGCATCGAGCGGCCGGCTGCTGCCCGCACCCCGGTGCTGCCCGACGACGCGGAGGCCGAGAGGCTGTTGGGCCGGCTGGGTGTTGAGTCGGTGGACCGGGACTCGACGCTGGCCGCACGTCCAAACCCGCACGACCATCCGGAGCTGTGGTGGGTGCTCGAGCGCGTCTACCACCACCTCCTCGCCAAGATGGGCTGTGGAGTGCCGATAGAGGGGTTCGAGGGCTGGCCGCCCCTGCCGGTAAGCACGGGGGCGGTGGGCCGGCACCTGTACGTCTGGCTGTACCTGGCCGTGCTACCGGAGGCGCGCCGGTACCAGGCCAGCAGGGAGATCCCGGAGGACGTGACCTGGGTCAGCCTCGACGGGCTCGGCCGGGGGATGCGCGCCCACCGAGCCGTGACCGGCGAGGGCGGCCTCGGCCTGTTCCGTCTGTGGAGTCCGCCGCTGCAGCTGCGGGGCGCTGAATACCGGCTCGGACTACTTGGGTTCAACCGTGGCGCCGTGTCGATGGGCAACGGGGCCTGCGGATACGTGCTCGGCGTCCACATCCCCGAGGGCGGCAAGCTGGAGCCGGATGCCTGCGAGGAGTCCTTCGCAGCCGCGCGCGAGTTCTTCCCCCGCCACTTCCCGGAGGAGCCGGTCTCCTTCTTCACCTGCTCCTCCTGGCTGATGGACCCGCAGCTCGCGGAGTATCTCCCGGAGGGCTCGAACATCGTGCGATTCCAGCGCCGTTTCCACCTGCTGCCCCTCACCCCCCAGGAGGCGGCTAGCCCGGAGGGAGACCGAGCGATCCTGGGGCACGTCTTCGGCCGCTACCGCCAACCGGATACCCTCTCCGAGGTTCTCGACGAACTCCCCCGAGACACCACGCTGCAGCGCGCGTACGTCGCGCACCTGCGGTCGGGCGGTCACTGGCACTCGCGCACCGGATGGTTCCCGTTCTAGGCTCGTCGGCGTCCTGTTTCCACGCGGTAGGGCCATGTCAAAGTCCTGCTGGGATGGCCCCGATGAAGGCGAGGGCATTACCTGGACAGGCTCCGTAGTGCCGCAACGCATCGGCAATGCTGATCCATCCCCGGTGACGTAGCAGGTTGAGTAGCGCGTTTCGCAACGCCGCCATCACCTGCGGTGCCTGGCCTACGTACACATCTCCTGCGTTCTCCCCCATCGTCACATCCCGCACGTGATGCACCCGGTTCTCGATGCACCAGTGCCCGCGCCAGTACCGCTCCAGCCCTGCGGCATCCGCCTGCTGTGTGGGCAGGCTCGTGACCGCGTACCGGGTCTCGGAGCTCACTTCCCCGGTGGGGATGATCACCCGCTCGCATCGCCTGCGTGCTCCCGGCCCCACCCGGGCCAGCCGCGCCACCACCGATTCAGCCACTGGTTCAGGCTGGGGCCGGCCTCCGGCACCCGCGTCTCCAGCCGGCCGTGCCCCTTGCCGCAGCTGCGATGGAGGGTGTATCCAGTCTGGCAAGCCAAGGGCCCTCGAACAGCGCCGCTATCGCCTGGTGCATCTCACCCTGATTCTCCTTGACCACCATCAGGTAGTGCCCTCCCGTGCCGACGATCAACGCCGCGAGCTTCCTCTGGGTCAACAGAGCATCCATCGTGGTGAGCGTGCCGCGCAGGTCCCTGCCCGCGAGCAGTCGGTACGCTGCCTTGATCTCGCTGGACTTGTCCCGGCCCCGGGTTTGCGCCAGCACCCGCGCTGACCCGTGGCGCACCAGGCTCACCAGATGCACGCTGTGACCGTGAGGATGGGTCCCTCGGAGCTGCTTGCCATCGAGCGCCTGCCCCTGAAGTGGGTCCTCCGACAAAGCCCCATCGAGCCCTGTGGCGAACCTGCTCAATCTCTCCTCCAGCTCATCGGGCGGCATCATCCGCAGGGCTCTTCTCAGGGTCGACTCGCCGGGCAGCCTCCCGCCGGGCGGGTGCAAACACCCCCCAAGGAGTTGGGAGTGCTCGCTCACCCACTGGGCCACCGCTCTGCCGTCCTGCTGGCCGGCGAGCATGGAAGCTCCGATAAGCGCGAGCAACAGACTCCAGCTGTGGTGTATCCCGCGTCGGTGTCTGGGATCAGGTACGTCCGCGAGCGCGGCCACCACCATTGTATACTGGGCCTTGTCCATCGCGTTCCCTCCCAGTTGCTAACTGTCAGGAGTTTACGCGATGGACCCGACTTTGACATGGCCCTACGACCAGGCGCATATCGCCCACGCGGACCTCCAGATGAGGGTTAGATACCTCAGCTCTTCGGACAGCGCCCATTCTAGCCGGTGTGGGCGAGGAGCCGGTCCGAGTATGCGGAGCGCAGGGGGATGTATGTCGGCTAAAGGCGAGACCTGGAACGAGTCGGAGACGTATCGAGACGCGTGGACGCTGCGGCGGGTGCGGCGCGTGACCATGGCGGGGCTCTACAACCAGACCCCCACCTACCACACGAACGTCGGCTTCACGGCCGACGGGGAGTTCCTGATCTTCGCCTCGGCGCGCGAGGGGAGGAGCGCCGTCTTCCGCTGCCACGTGCCCACGGGCGACATCACCCGCCTGATCGAGCCGGTGGACGGCATCGGCGGCCACGACGAGCCGCACATCGACACCGAGGGGGCGCTCGGCAACGGCCGGGGCATCAGCGGCGAGTCGCTCTGCATCGCGCCGCGCAGCCGGTGGGCAATCTTCATGGCCGGGCGGGCCCTGCGCGCCGTGCAGATAGAGACGCTGGAGGAGCGCACGCTCATCGAGGACATCGGCGCCGACCGGGTGGCCGGCGCGCCCAGCGTCGACCCCGAGGAGGCCCACGTGGTCCTGCCCGTCGCGCCCGGCCACCCGGAGATCGTGGCGGGTCGCCGCCCCACCCGCTCCTACATGGAGCACTACGCCCGGGGCGGCATGTACCTGCGGCTCCTGCAGGTGCCGCTGGCCGGAGGGGAGGTCACGACGGTCTATGAGGAGTCGGGCGTGAACGGCGCGCACTGCCCGCACTCCCCGACCGACCCGGACCTGCTGCTGCTCGACCGCGATCGCCCGCCCCGGTTCTGGGCCGGCGGCGACGGCCGCACCAACCGGATCTGGGCGCTGCGCCTCTCGACGGGGGAGCTGACCGAGCTGCCGTCGCGCGACGCGGCCTGCTTCCAGGAACACTCGGCCTGGACCTGGGACGGGCGGCTCGTGCTCTACCAGGGTCACAGCGCCGAGGGCGGCCAGTACATCGGCGCGGTCACACCCGATGGCGAGACGGCGCGCGAGTACGGCTTCCACAAGGCGGACCACTACGGCCACGTCTCCGCCGCGGCGGGGCGGCCGGCGGTCATCCTGGACGGCATCCTGAGCTCCGACATGCTGCTCTGGCTGTACTATGATGAGGAGCGGCCGCGCGTGGAGGTGATCGCCCGCCACGGCAGCGACTGGGGCGCGCTGCCCGGGCAATACCCCCACCCGCATCCCCTATCGGACCCCACCGGTCGCTGGATCTCGTTCAACGTCGCCCATCGCGGCCGCAGCGATGTGTGCATCGTCTCGGTCTAGGGCCCTTATTGCCGACGGCCTAGAGAGGCTCTAACGAGAGATCGAGCACCGGACGGCGGTGATGAGGGTGTGGCCGAATCGACAGACCTGCTCGAGACCGGTGACGGCGATGTGTGCCGAGCAGAGCGACGAGTGGGTCAGCGTGCCGCGATACCTGGACACGGAGCTGCGACACGGTCGGACAGTGGCTAGTGGAGCTGCACCGAGTGTTGAGATCTACGGGAAGCCTGTACCTGCATTGTGACCCTACTGCAAGTCACTATCTGACGATCGTTCTCTAGGCGGTCTTCGGCGCGACCCAATTCAGGACGGAGATTGTCTGGAAGCGTAGCAGCGCCCACAGCGACACGAGGCAGGGCAGGAAGCAGCACGGGCGCATGCATGATGTAATCCTCTTCTACACGAAGAGCGGCATGCATACGTGGAACCCTGTCTATGCTCCGTATGACCCGGACTACATCGAGTCTTTGTATCGGCATGTTGAGCCGGGCACGGGCCGCCGCTACAGGATGGACAATCTCACAGCTGCCAAGCCGGGTGGGGATACGTCCTATGAGAGGAAGGGTGTCAGATCTTACCGAGGCCGCTCTTGGGCATACTCCAGGGCCAAGCAAGATGGAGCGTATCCCCGGCGAGCCCTTCAGCGAGCACCGGAGTCGCCTGTCGATCGAGGAGAAGTGCTGCGTCGCGTCGCAGCTCGCGGGGCGGGTGCGCGCGGTGCACGAAGCGCCGACCGCGGGGCCGGCATCGTTTCGGAACCGGCCGGGGGAGTGGATGCGTCTCATCCAGGCCCGCGCGGTGGGGGGGCTTCTTCTCGCGCAGCGTGCCGCCGTACCTGAGGGAACAGGCGCTGACGTTCTTCGCGGAGAACCTGCGCCAAGTGACCGAGGATTTCCGGCCCTGCTTGATGAACGGGGATCTCAACGCCTGGAACATCCTGGTTGCGGAGCCGGGCGGCGCGTGGCGCGTCACCGGACTCGTCGACCTCGGGTACGCGGAGGTCGGTCCGGTCGAGTACGAGTGGGTGTCCCTCTGCCAGAACGCGCTCGAGGGCGACGAGCGGCTCGCTCGGGCGTTTCGTGCCGCCTACGGCTGCCCCCTGCCGGTGCCGCCCGACGTGAAGCAGCGCCTGAAGCTCTACACCCTCTGCTGCCAGGGACGCGAAGGAAGGGCCGTCTTTGGAGGCTATCCTCGACGCGCTCTGGCCGATCTAATGACTTCCTCGGTATCCCGGAAGACGCCGAATAGTTATGCTCGAATGATGCAATTACACCGACCTGCGCCTACCGGTCTGCGGCGTGTAGTCCCGCGCCGATGGCGTGACGATCAGACATATCGGCGCATCAGGACGTGGGTGCCTATGACGACCTTCACCGCCTCGAACCCCTGCTGCTCGAACATAGACACCGTGCCCTGGTGGGAACGCCCCCCGAAGCTCCCACTCACCGCCGGCACGGGACCGACCCCGCGCACGAAGAACTCGGGCCATTGTCGCGTCCTGAGGTACTCCTCGACTTCCGCCGAGTCTCGTCCGTACCTCCGCACGAGTTGGTGGTAGCGATCGTCAGAATGCGTAAGCGCGATGGGCGTGGCCTCGACCCAGCCCCCGCCCCTCTCCCGAATCGCCTCCAGGGCCGCGGCCAGCGCCGTGGCCGCCACACCCTTCCTTCGGTGCTTCTTGTGCGTGACGAAGCAGGTGATGCGCCACTGCGACGTGGGGTCCTCCGCGCGGACCACGTAGTGCCTGTATTGCCTGCCCGGATCACCGATGGGCAGCTCGTCCACCGGTCCGTACTGGCACCATCCCACGGGCTCTCCGCTCGCGTAGACCAGAATGCCGTGGGCACGGCCCTGCTCGAGGAGCTTTTTCTTATCCCGGAGGTTGCGTGCGTGAGCCTCGGCCCTGCCGGGGCACACCAGCTGATATCCGCGCTGGTAGAGCATGCACGCACAGAAGTCCCAGCCGCCGCCCTGCGAGAAGAGCCGCTCGAAGTCCGACCAGGTCTCCTCCGACAGCTCCTTCGTCGTGTACCGCGCAACACCCGAGGACATCAGACCACCACCGTCACCCGATCACGCAGAACAGGTTGCCCTCGGTGTCGGCCAGGACCACGAAGTCGGCGCCTTCCGGATACACCCAGTCCACCCGCTTGGCACCGAGCGAGATGAGTCGCTCGACCTCGGTCTGCTGGTCCGATTCTTCCTGGTTCACCCACAGGTCGAGATGCGTCCTGTCGTTCTCGTCCAAGTGAAGGCGAACACCTTCGCCACTCTCGGGGCCGAGGAAATCTGGATTGTGCGGGTCGGGAACGTATCCGAGGGCCTTGCTCCAGAACTCCGCCGCCCTGTTCTTATCTGAGACGTTCCACACCACCGATCCGATAGACACCTTCGCCATGGCATCGCACCTCCTGAGTCAGGATACGCTCATCGCAGCGTCCACCCAACAAGCAGCGTGACGACCCTGGACCGGCCTAGACCTGCAAGCGCCGCCGCAGCAGCTTCTCCCGCGCGAACAAATGAGCCGTGGCCATCTCCGGTCAGTGGAGCGTGCCCGCGGAGAGCCCGATCGGACGGCAAGACGTGACGATCCTCGGTCGCCCAGCGCACCAATACTAGCGGCGGTCGCGTCCGGCTGCAAGGGATCTGTGATCGCTGCGACGGACGCGGCGCACCGTGGCAAGAATGGTGCCCAATGGCCGCATAGGTGTCCGATTGCGGGGGTGGGTAACGCATCGGCCCAATCTAGTGGGGAACAAGCCGCGCTGTGTCGCTTCCCCTGCCAGCGTAACCACCTGCAGAGGTAGCATGCGCACTGTGGCGATCGTAGAATTGACGCGTGGCTTTGCATCACCGGCGACCTCACCGGCATAGTCGATCGGGATGGCGTCGTCCGCGGCGATCGCCGATTCGCCGTGAGCAGCGGAGGTGAGTCGCCTTGAGCCTCTCGGTGAGCTACGAGCAGGCGGTGGCGTACCGGTTGGCGACGAACCACCTGTCCGCTCGGCTGCCGCCCGGGTCGTATCCTCAGGCGGCCCATGCGGGCCTGCAGGACTCGGCGCCACGCGATGCGCTCCTAGGTCTGCACGCCCGCGTCGACTCCTGTGATCCCTGGGCCTGGGAGGACCCGCGGCTGATCCAGACCTACAGCCCACGGGCGGCCGTGCACGTGCTGCCGCGCGACGACTTCGGGATCTTCACGATCGGGCGCTTGCCGCTCGATCCGAAAGCGCGGGCCGTCATCGAGGATGCGGCCGAGAACGTGTGCCGCGCCCTGGACGGGCGGGAGCGTCGCGCGCCATCGCTGCCCGGGCTACGCGCGGCGTGCGCGAGCGGACGCATCGCGGTGCGCTGGACGACCAGCGCGCTGTACGTCCGCGAGGTTCCCCGCCCGGATGTCGCCTTCGACGAAGCCCGGATCGAGCTGTGCAGGCGGCATGTCCACGCCTTCGGCCCGACCACTGCCGCTGCATTTGCGTGGTGGGCCGGGGTGTCAACCCGGGACGCGAAGCAGACGTGGCAGCAGCTTGCCGGCGAGCTGCTCGCGGTGGAGCTCTGCGGTCGGGAGGCGTGGATCCTGGCCGGGG
>CADDYR010000141.1 GCA_902810765.1 Chloroflexota bacterium | reverse complement strand
GACATGAGCTGACGTGCCTCTTCGCCCACACCCACCGCGTCGCAGTCGAGCAGCGTCGAGAAGATGGCGCGCCGGAGGAGGCTGACCTGCAGCTCGCTCAGGTGGCCCTGCTCGGCCTCCTTGTTGAGGAGGGAGAGCCTGTGGAGACGGTCGAGGAAGAACAGCTGCCACCGGTCGTAGGTCTTGATGTGAGGCCGGTTCGGCTGGCCCTCGCCCAGGTAGTTCTCCTGTCTCTGTCCGGCGTCGCTCTTGCTCATCTTAACTACCCCAATCCGCTGTGCAAAGGGTACCGGCGCGATTGCTGCAGCACTCTGTTTAAGTATATCAAGCGCACATACCTTGCCAAGGTGAGGAGCGGATACACGTCCATGATAGCCCCGAACCGGTTCGGATGGGGGTGCGGAGGGGTGTCGGGCGCGTTGAGGCTCGCTGGACAGGCGCGCTCTCCGGCCACTAAAATGGGGCCCGAGGTATCGCACCAGCTTCGACGAGGTACTGCACTTGGCTGAGGTCAGGCCCATCCTGCCCCTCCTGTACGATCCCACCGTCGTCGGCGACGTGTCGAGCGTGATCACGCCGCCGTACGACGTCATATCGCCCGAGGAGCAGGATCGGTTCCGCGAGAGGAGCCCCTACAGCGCCATCCACCTAGAGCTTCCGGTGGGAGACGGGGCGCTCGATCCGTACCGGCGCGCGGCCTCCGTGCTGCGCGGCTGGAGGGCTGTGGGAGTGGTGCGCGAGCACCCGCGACCGGCCTTCTTCGTGCACCGCCAGAGCTTTCGGGTCGGCGACCGGAGCTACGAGAGGACCGCGCTTCTCGCGGGGGTGCGCCTCGTGGACTGGTCCGAGGGCGTGGTGCTGCCGCACGAGCGCACGCTGAGGGGGCCGAAGCGCGACCGGCTCGAGCTGCTCCGCGCGACCGGCGTCGCGCCCAGCCCCGTGTTCGGCCTGTACGACCCGCTGCCCGAGGTCTCGGAGGTGATCGGGTCCGCCTCGCGCGCCGAGCCGCTCCTGGTGGCCTGCGAGGGAGGGGTCGAGAACCGGCTGTGGCCCGTGGAGGGCGAGGAGGCGCAGGCCGCGATCGAGCGCGCTTTCCGGAGCGCCAGGATCTACATGGCGGACGGGCACCACCGGTACGAGACCGCGCTCGCCTACCGGGACGAGTGCCTGTCGAAGCCCGGAGCCTCGCGCACCGCATCCTACAACTACGTCGCTATGAGCCTCGTCGCGTTCGACGACCCCGGCCTGGTGGTGCTCCCGACGCACAGGCTCGTCGTGGGAGCCGATCCGGAGGCCGTGGCCGCGCTCCCCGAGCAGCTGGACGGGCTGTTCAGGGTCGAGCGACCCCGGACGACGGGGCCGTCGGAGGCCGAGGTGGAGGGGCTGCTCGAGACCGACGCCCCGTACGCGTTCGTCGTCCACGACGGCGCGGAGCTCCTGAGGCTCACCGGCGACGAGGTCCTGCGCTCGCTCCTGCCCGCGGATCGCAGCGACGCCTGGAAGGCGCTCGACCTCGCCGTGCTGCACGAGCTGGTCATAGGGCGGGCGCTCGGGATCGCGCCGGAGCGGACGGAGGAGCACGTGCGCTACACCCGGGACGTGCCCGGCGCGCTCGACGCGGTCCGCTCCGGACGGGCTCAGGTGGCGTGCTTCGTCCGGCCGACGAGCGTGGGGCAGCTGCGCGCGGTCGCGGACGCCGGAGACAAGATGCCGCAGAAGAGCACCTACTTCTACCCGAAGTTCCCCGCCGGACTCGTCATCAACCAGCTGCAGGTGGAGCTGCCCGGGCCCGGAGGCGACGTATGAGCCAGAGGCCGAGCGGTCCACAGCGATTCATGTCAGGGACTTTTCTGGTGCTCGCCTTGCTGATCATCCTCTCGATGGTGTTCCAGCTGTGCGCGCCGGGCGCGGCGCCCGTGGGGAGCTAGCGATGGAGAGGACGGACGGCTGCCGCCTGCGCCTGGCGATGCAGCGCCAGGGACGCCTCACGGAGGCCACCACCCATCTGCTGCACGGTATGGGGCTCGAGTTCGAGAGCTATCGCCAGAGGCTGCTCACGCCCTGCCGGAACTTCCCGCTCGACATCCTGTACGGGCGGGACGACGACATACCCGAGTACGTCGCCGACGGCACAGTGGACCTGGGGGTGGTCGGCAGGAACGTGATTGTGGAGCGCGGCAACGGGGTGGAGGAGCTGCTGAGCCTCGGCTTCGGCTACTGCTCGCTCGTCGTCGCGGTGCCGAGCGAGTCCCCGATCCAGGATCCCCGAGAGCTCGAGGGGCACAGGGTCGCGACCTCCTACCCGCGCACCGTGCGGGGGTACTTCGAGGGCATCGGCGTCGAGGACGTCGAGCTGGTCACCCTGTCCGGCTCGGTCGAGGTCGCGCCGTCTCTGGGGATCGCCTCGGCGGTGGCCGACCTGACGGCGACGGGCAGCACCCTCGTGCTGAACGACCTGCGCCCGATAGCCACCGTGCTTGAGTCGGAGGCCGTGCTGATCGCGAACCCCGCGAGCCTGAGGCAGCCCGAGAAGGTCCGGAACATAAACCGGGTGCTGATGCGCATCAACAGCCTGCTCGCGGCGCGCGAGTACAAGTACGTCATGATGAACGCGCCGCGCTCGGCGCTGCCCACGATCCGCGGGGCGACGCCCGGGCTGAAGGCCCCGACCGTCGTGCCGCTCGCCGACCCCGAGTGGGTAGCGATCCACACCGTCGTGAAGGAGAACGAGTTCTGGGAGGTCATCGAGCGCCTGCGCGAGGCCGGGGCCTCCGAGATACTCGTGACCTCCATCGAGAAGCTGCTGCTCTGAAGCCAGGGAGTGCACGAGCTTGGAGACCGCTCTGCCCATCGCCATAGACAGGCTGTCCGAATTGAGCCCGGAGGAGCGAGAGCGCCTGCTGCGCCGCGCGGGCGCGCAGGACCCGGAGGTGGCGCGCGTGGCGTCGGAGATCGTCGCGGACGTCCGCGCCCGGGGCGACTCCGCGCTGCTCGACCACACGGAGATGCTCGATGGGGTGAGGCCGGAGCGGCTGGAGGTCGGGGGCGAGGAGCTGGCGTCCGTCGAGGTCACGTCCGAGCTGCTCGAGGCCCTCGCCGTCGCGCACGAGAACCTCCGTGCGTTCCACGAGGCGCAGCTGCGGCCGCAGCCCGTGGTCGAGACCCGCGATGGGATCAGGGTGTGGCGCGAGTGGCGGGCGGTCGAGCGCGTCGGCGTGTACGTTCCCGGCGGCGCAGCGGTCTACCCCTCGACCGTCCTCATGAACCTCGTGCCCGCGAAGGTCGCCGGGTGCGAGGAGGTGGTGATGGTCTCGCCGCCGGGCAGGGACGGCCGCATCCCTCCCCCCACGCTCGCGGCCGCGCGGCTCGCCGGAGCCGACCGCGTCTTCGGGGTCGGAGGTGCGCAGGCGATCGCAGCGCTCGCGTACGGCACGGAGAGCGTGCCCCGGGTGCACAAGATATTCGGCGCGGGCAACGCCTACGTGACCGCCGCGAAGATGCAGGTGTTCGGCGACGTGGACATAGACCTGCCCGCCGGACCCTCCGAGCTTCTCGTGATCGCGGACGACGGCGCCGACCCGCGGCTCGTCGCGCTCGATCTCATGGCGCAGTCCGAGCACCGTCCGGACTCGGCGAGCGTGCTCGTCACGACGTCCGCGCGCCTCGCCGAGTCCGCTGCGCAGGAGATGGCGCGCGAGCTCGGAGAGGCCCCCCGCGCTGGGGTGATCTCGCGGGCGCTCCAGGCGTACGGCAGGATACTCGTCGTGGACTCCATGGAGGAGGCGATCGGGTTCTCGAACGAGTACGCCCCCGAGCACCTCTCGATACTGACCAAGAGCCCGCGCGGCATCCTGTGCCGGATCACGAACGCGGGCTCCATCTTCCTCGGCCCGTACTCTCCCGTGGCGGCCGGAGACTACGTCACCGGGGGCAACCACGTCCTGCCCACGGGAGGCCACGCGCGCACCTTCGCCCCCCTCTCAGTGGAGGACTTCGGGAGGTGGGTGCAGGTGCAGGAGGTCACGGCAGACGGGCTCCGCTCGGTCGCGCGGGCGATCACGACGCTGGCCCGCACCGAGGGGCTCGAGACGCACGCGCGGTCGGTGGAAGCGAGGCTGGAGTGATGTCGACGAAAGGGGACGTGCGCTCGTACCTGCGCCCGCACCTCGCGGACGTCGAGCCGTACAAGGGGGTGGACACTCCCGAGGCGCTCGCCGCGAGGTACGGGTTCTCCCTCGAGGAGGTCTCGAAGCTCGACGCGAACGAGAACCCGTACGGGCCTTCGCCTCGCGTGTACGAGGCGCTGGGCGGCCTCAGGAACCTGCACCGATATCCAGACCCGCCCGCCCGCGAGCTCCGGCGGCGCATCGCCCGGTACGTGGGCGTGGGCGAGGACCGTGTAGTGGTGGGCGCCGGCGCGGACGAGCTGCTCGAGCTGGTGGTGCGGCTGTTCCTGGGTCCGGGGGACACGGCGGTGGACTGCCCGCCCACCTTCAGCATGTACTCGGCGTTCGCGAGGCAGAACGGCGCGCGGGTGGTCGAGGTCGAGCGCGGCCCCAGCTGGGAGCTGGACGTCGAGGGCGTGCTGGGCGCGGTGAGGTCCGGGGCCAGGGTCGTGTTCCTGTGCTCGCCGAACAACCCGACCGGGAACGTGCCCCCAGACGGCGAGCTGCGGCCGATCCTCGAGACGGGCGTGCCGGTGGTGCTCGACGAGGCGTACTACGAGTTCAGCGGCGTCACGCGCGCCGGATGGCTCGACGCGTACCCGAACCTGATCGTCCTGAGGACGTTCAGCAAGCTCGCGGGGCTCGCGGGCCTGCGCATCGGCTACATGCTCGCGCACCCCGACGTCGTCGCCGGAGCGCTCAAGATCAAGCAGCCGTACAACGTGACGGTCGCGAGCCAGGCCGCTGGCATCGCGTCGCTCGAGGACCTGCCGCGCCTACAGGAGAACGTGCGCAGGCTGGTCGCCGAGCGCGACCGCATGGCGGGACTGCTCGCCGAGCACGGCCTGCTCGTTCCGTACCCGTCGAGCGCGAACTTCGTGCTGTGCGAGGTCCGGGGAGCCGACGCGCGCGAGGTGCAGTGCGAGCTCGCCTCCCGCGGCGTGTTCGTGCGCCACTTCTCGAAGCCCCGTCTCGAGGGCTGCCTGCGGGTGTCCGCGGGCAGGCCGGAGGACACGGACAGGCTGATGCGGGCGCTGCACGAGATCAGCCCGGTCGCATCCGAGGTGGCGAGGTGACGCCGAGGACCGGCGAGGCGCGCCGCGAGACGCTGGAGACGAACGTGGAGGTCGCGCTCACGCTCGATGGCTCCGGGCGCGGGAGCGTGGACACCGGAGTGCCCTTCCTCGACCACATGCTCGCCTCGCTCGCGAGGCACGGCGGCCTCGACCTCGAGGTGCGCGCCCGCGGCGATCTCGAGATAGACGACCACCACACCGTCGAGGACGTGGCGCTGGTGCTGGGGCAGGCGTTCAGGGCGGCGCTGGGCGACCGGGTGGGGATCGCGCGCTTCGGCCACGCCTACGCCCCGATGGACGACGCGCTCGCCCGGTCGGTAGTGGACGTCTCGGGCCGCCCCTACGCGGTGTACCGCGCGGAGGGCCTGCCGCCGCTCGCGGGCCGCTTCCAGACGTACCTCGCGGAGCACTTCTTCAGGTCGTTCGCGCAGGAGGCGCGCGTGAACCTGCACGTCGAGCTGCTGTACGGCACCGACCCCCACCACTGCGTCGAGGCGATGTTCAAGTCGCTCGCGCTCGCCCTCAGGCAGAGCGTCGCCGTCGTCGGCTCGGGCGTGCCTTCCACGAAGGGAAGCCTGGATTGAGGCCGAGGATCGGGGTGGTGGACTACGGCGCCGGGAACCTGCACAGCGTCCGGCGCGCTATCGAGGCCGCGGGCGGCGAGCCGCTCGTGACCGCCGACCCCCGGGTGCTGGCCACCACCGACGGCATCGTCCTCCCGGGCGTGGGGTCCGCGCGCTCGGCGATGGATACGCTCGACCGAGCGGGCATCTCGGACCTGCTCCGCGAGCACGCCGCGAGCGGCAGGCCGCTGCTCGGCGTCTGCCTCGGCCTGCAGCTGTTCTTTGGGGAGAACGAGGAGGGGCCGACGACGGGGCTGGGGCTGCTGCCCGGCAGGGTGGCGAGGCTGCGGAACCGGAGCAAGGTGCCTCACATGGGCTGGAACAGCCTCGACCTGTGCAGCCAGTCACCGCTGCTCCGCGACGTGCCCGCAGGCAGCTACGTGTACTTCGTGCACTCCTACCATGTACTGCCGGAGTCGGAGCGCGACGTCGTCGCCGCTACCGACTACGAGGGGCCGCTCGTGGCGGTGGCGGGGAGGGGGAGCGTCCTGGGCACGCAGTTCCACCCCGAGAAGAGCGGGCTGGTGGGGCTCGCGATATACCGCAATTTCGTGGGCATGGTCGGCGGATGATCGTCATCCCCGCGGTCGACATCCTCGGGGGGAGGCCCGTCAGGCTGCTGAAGGGGGACTACGGCACGGCCACGGTGTACGGCGACAGCCCCCTCGAGGCCGCGCTGAGGTGGGAGTGGGCCGGGGCGCGGTGGCTGCACGTCGTGGACCTCGACGGCGCGCGCGAGGGCTCGATGCCGAATCGCGAGCACGTAAGAGAGATCCTTCGATCCACGCGCCTCAGTGTGCAGGTGGGGGGCGGAGTGCGCTCCCTGGAGCAGGTCGGGCAGCTGATCGGATGGGGCGCGGAGCGCGTGGTGATCGGCACTGCGAGCCTGGACGACCCCACCTTCCTCGCCGAGGCGTGCTCGAGGTACCCGGGCAGGATCGTCGCGGCGCTCGACACCCGCTCGGGCGAGGTCGCGGTGCGCGGGTGGCTCGAGGGCTCCGGAAAGACCTTGCTGGACGCCGCGCGGGCGGTCGAGAAGCTGGGTGCGGCCCGGATACTGTTCACCGCGATCGAGGCCGACGGCACGCTCGCCGGACCGAACGTCGCGGCGATCGAGGAGCTCCTGAGCGCGGTGCGCGTGCCGGTGATCGCGAGCGGAGGGGTGGGGAGCGAGCGCGACCTCGATGCGCTGGAGGCGACGGGCGTCGAGGCGGTGATCGTCGGGCGGGCGCTGTACGAGGGCAGGGTGCCCCTGTCAGCCCTCACGCGGCGCGCCGGGGTCACCTGAGCGCGAGGGCGAACAGACCCCCCAGCGCCGCGACCCCGAAGACGAGCCACGCCACGTAGTCTCCGACCAGGCCGCTGTGTACGGAGTGCAGGAGGCTCGAGTGCGGTCTCAGCACGTGCGCGAGTCGCGTGCCCAGGCCGCGGGGCAGCCTGCGCCTGCCGACCAGCGCCGCGGCGAGGAGCACGGCCAGGACGCTGGACCCGAGCCCCGACTCCACCGCCGATGCGCTCGGCGAGGCCGGCTCGAGGTGGTGGTGAGCCGGGATCGGGGCGGGTACGTGCAGTACCTGCGAGGCGTACACCCCTCGATCCTGAAACCGCGCGGCGACCGACTCCGCACCCCGTCCGATGCCTGGCACGAAGGTGATCGCCGCCGAGAGCACGAGTAGCGCGCAGGCGGGCACCGCCATCACCGCAGGGGTGCGCCAGCGCTCGCCCCTCGTCTCCGCTTCCTCCTCGTGAGGCGACGGCGCCCCCCGCTCGGGCACTCCCCATCCGAGGAACGCGTGTGCGGCGAACCGCAGGACCGCGGCTCCAGTGAGCGCCGAGGCGAGGGCCGTGACGCCCCCTACCCAGCCGAGCGAAGCCTGCCGCGCCGCGTCGTCTATCAGCCCCTTCGAGAGGAAGGTGCCGAAGGGAGGCAGGCCGGAGAGGGCGAGGGCGCCCAGGGCGAACAGCGCGGCGGCGAGCCGCAGCCGACGCGCACGCCCGTGCAGCTCGTCCTCCCAGACGGTGCCGAAGCGGTGGGCGAGCACGCCCGTGGACAGGAAGAGAGACGCCTTCGCCGTCCCGTGCGCGAGGGCATAGAGCGCCGCGCCCGCCGTCGCCAGCGGGCTCAGAAGCGAGAGCCCGATGATCGCGATGCCCACGTGGGCGATGGTGGAGAAGGCGAGCAGGCGCTTCAGCTGGCTCTGCAGGAGGCTCATGACGCCCCCGAGCAGCGCCGTCACGACCCCGAGACCGAGCAGCACTCCCCTCACCTCGGCCCGGTGCGAGCCGAGGCTGCCCTCGAAGACCGCCCAGTAGACCCGGCCGACCCCGTACACGCCCAGGGTCACCATCGCCCCGGAGAAGACGGCGCACACGGGGTTGGGCGCGACGGACTCGACGTCCGCCAGCCAGAAGTGGAACGGGACCGAGGCCGACTTCACGAGCAGCCCGGAGCTGACGAGCACGAAGGCGGCGATGACGAGCCCATCGGGCTTCTTGCCGGCGAGCGCGTCGCCGATCTGGGCGAGGTTCAGCGCTCCGGTCCTGCCGTACAGCAGTCCGATGCCGCTCAGCATCAGGAACGCCGCGACGCTGACCGTGATCGCGAAGTTCAGCGCCCCCTGCAGCGG
This sequence comes from Chloroflexota bacterium, assembly GCA_902810765.1. GTDB lineage: Bacteria > Chloroflexota > Chloroflexia > Thermobaculales > Thermobaculaceae > CADDYR01. The sequence goes on along the minus strand of CADDYR010000141.1, from coordinate 1,862 downwards.
CCCGCTCTCCTCGATCAGGTAGCCCGTGAGCGCGAACGCCGACACGCTCATCAGTTCGAAGAAGACGAACATGTTGAACACGTCGCCCGACAGGCAGAAGCCGGCCATGGCGGCCAGGAACACGAGCATGAGCACGTGGTATAGCGTGCCCACAGCCTCGAAGTACCTCCACGAGTACACGTGGGCCAGGGTGATGAGCAGGGCGGCGAGCCCCGCGAGTCCGGCGCCGAACGGCCCCACCACGAACGCGATGCCGAGCGCGATCCCGTGCTCGGGCTTCCAGCCGCCGAACCAGTACACGACGTAGTGGTGCGCGGACTGGACGACGAGCCCGGCACAGAGGGCGGTGGTGGCGCCCGCGGTGAGTATGCTGGTCAGGTCCGCGGCGCGGCGCGACAGGCGCCGGCCGGCCGCGGTCATCCCCGCCGCCACGAGCAGAGGCAGCACGACGGGGAGAGGAGCCGGGACCACGCGGCTATCCCCGTATGGAGCGCAGCTCTTCGGGGTCCAGCGTGCCGAAGCGCTTGTGGGCCTGCACCGCTATCGCGAGGAGCAGGGCGACGACGGTGCTCTCGACGACCACGTCCGTCAGCGTGAGCGCCTGGACGACCGGGTCCACCGCGGGGGTCGTGAGAGGCACCGCGGCGAAGACCGGTGCCCCGGCGCCGGTCCTGTAGCCTATGGCCAGCAGCAGCACGTACGTGGACGACTGTACGACGGCGAGACAGATGATGAGGTGGATCAGGTTCCGGCTGCTGACGATGCCATACAGGCCGACGAGGAACAGCCACACCGACACCGCGTACGGAAGGAAGCTCACTCGCGCGCCCTCCTGTGTCGAAGCTCGAGCGTCTGCTCGAAGAATTCCGAGAGGATCAGCATGAACCCGGCCGCCACCTCCAGGCCGACCGAGACCTCTATGAGCGGCAGCGTGCCCGCCGACGCGAGGGAGCCGATCCTGCCGAGGGGAAGGAAGTTCGTCAGGAAGGCGGCCCCGGCGATCATCGCGGCCAGGCCCACGACCACGAAGCCCGCGGCTCCGACCGCCTCCGCCACCTCGACGAGCGAGGTCGGGCTCACGGCCCGCATCGTCCGGTACTCGCCGACCAGGTAGATGAGCATTGGGGCGGTCGCGAGGATGACGCCGCCCTGGAACCCGCCCCCCGGCGTGAGGTGCCCGTGGGTCACCACGTATATGCCCAGGAGCACGACGGGGGCCACGGAGCTAAGCCCGATCAACCAGATCGCGTCGCTGGGCCGCGCCACGATCCTGCCGGCGGCCTCGTCCGAGGGCGGCTGCCAGCTCTCGTCGCGCTCTGCCCTGAGGAGCAGCGTCACGGCGGCCACCGCGGCGAACAGGATGTACTCCTCCTGAAGGGTGTCGAACCCGCGGTAGTCGAACGTGACGGAGGCCACGACGTCGGTGGCGTGCCGCTGGAGCACGGCGACCGAGTCTAGGATCGTGCCGTAGGGGCCCTGGTACCGGCCGAACGGGGGAAGCCCGAGCTCCCCCCACACGAGCAGAGCGGCGAAGCCCGCGCCGGACACGAGAAACAGGATCAGCCTGATCCTTCGGCTCATTCCGCCTGCCCCCTGAGCTTCGCGAGCGCGAGCAGGATCATCAGCGGCAGAGCCACCGCGCCCACCACTATCTGGGAGAGCGCCACGTCCGGGGCCTGGAAGACGAAGAACAGGATCGCGAGCAGCAGCCCGTAGCCGCTCACGACGATGGACTGGCGCAGGGGCTCGCGCGTGGTCACCACGAGAAGCCCTCCACCCGCCACGAGCAGCAGTGCGACTACCTGGAGCACGGTCATCGCTCATCTCCTCCCCCGGGCACGTCCCGGCTGCCGCGCAGTCTC
>CADDYR010000140.1 GCA_902810765.1 Chloroflexota bacterium | reverse complement strand
ACGGCGGCCCAGCCGATAGCCCTGCCCGTGCAGAAGGAGCGCCCGGCCCCTCCTCCGCCCCCCAGGCCCGTGTGGCGCCAGTGGCTCGAGGTCTTCTTCCCGTCCAGCTAGCCCCCGGACCTCGGTACTGTCGGGCTTTGCGCCGCCAGCGCGGGCGGCGCTAGAATGAGCCATGCTCGACGCGCTCGTCTACGCGATGATCGCCGCGGTGCCCTGGATCGCGCTCCTGGGCGGACTCGTGCTCTCCTTCGTCTCGCTCGGGCGGTTCTTCAGGCTGAGCCCGACGGCGATCCGGCTGGTTGTCGACGACTACGACGCGACCTGCCTGCTGCTGCTCGGCGCCGCGCTCACCGGCCTGGGCGCCACCTACGTCCTGACCCACGGCAGCTACGCCGCGACGAACGGCTACAAGCCCTGGCTCGGGCTCGCAGTGATCTCGGGTCTGCTCGCGTTCGGTCGGAGCGAGGGCGAGCGGCTGCTGGGCCGCCTGCGCCGCTGATACCGAATCCGGACGAGTAGTGGGTCTGTCATTCCGAGGCCCCCTACCCCTGTCATTCTGAGGCCGCAGGCCGAAGAATCTGTCCGGGAAGCTTTGCCACATCCTCCCTCCAGATCCTTCGCGGAGTTTATACCGATTCCGGGTGAACTCTTACCCTTCCACTGTTTGGGGCCATCAGGCGTCGTCATCCTGATATCACCCACGCTTGTCATCCTGAGCCACTCACGCTTGTCATCCTGAGTCCTTCGCTTCGCTCGAGGATAAACTGCGCGAAGGATCTGTGAGGGGACCGCCCCGAAGGGCATCTACAGATTCTTCGGCCCTTCGGGCCTCAGAATGACATACTCAAGCCTACACCCGGATTTGGTATTACCCCTTCGCTCCCGCTCAGGGCAGGCTCTCGAGCCCTTCGCTTCGCTCGAGGGTAAACTACGCGAGGGGCTCAGGATGACAAGGAGGCGTGTTCATCCGGAATTGGTATCACCTCCCCGGATTTCCGATACGCACCTCCAGCACTTGATCGCGTCGCGCCACCTCCGCACCCTCGAACGACGCGGTCACACGGTCGGCCCGGACCGAGACCCTGCCCGACTCGATCCCCGCTGCGGGCTTGCGCTCCGCCCGCTCCCTCGACCTCGCCCGAGGGCTCGAACCCCTCTGGCGGGGCGGAGTGGCGGAAGAGCCAGGTGCGGCCTCCGTCGTAGATCGCGAGCGGAATTCGGCGGGGATCGAAGCCCGGCCAGAGATCGCCTCCCGAGAGGCGATCTACCGCCGCGACGAGCGAGACCGGATGTATCAATCCTGCTACCGCCTCACGAGGGCGGTCCAGCCGGCGTACCTCGCCCGCTCCCCCAGGTTGTGCTCGATGCGCGTCAGCCGGTTGTACTTCGCCGTCCGCTCGCCGCGGGTGGGCGCTCCCGTCTTGATCTGGCCGGTGCCGAGCGCGACGCTCAGGTCGGCGATGGTCGTGTCCTCGGTCTCGCCGGAGCGGTGGGACAGCACGGCGGTCCACCCCGCCTGGCGCGCGAGCTCCACCGCCTGGATCGTCTCGGTGAGCGTGCCGATCTGGTTCGGCTTGATGAGCACGGAGTTGCCCGCGCCCCGGCTGATGCCGTCCCGGATGCGGTCGGTGTTCGTCACGAAGATGTCGTCGCCCACCAGCTGCACGTGCGCGCCGAGCGCGCGGGTGAGCTCCTCCCATCCCCTCCAGTCGTCCTCCGCCAGGCCGTCCTCGATCGAGACGATAGGATACCGTCTGGTCCAGTCGCGCCAGTACTCGACCATCTCGGAGCTCGAGAGCGTCCTGCCCTCCCGGGCCAGGCGATACGAGCCCTCCGAGTACAGCTCGGAGGCCGCCGGGTCGAGCGCGATCGAGACCTGCTCGCCGGGCACGTATCCGGCGGAGGAGATGGCCCCGAGCACCGCCTCGATCGCAGCCTCGTTCGACTCCAGAGAGGGAGCGAAGCCTCCCTCGTCGCCCACGTTCGTCGCGAAGCCCCTCGCCTCGAGACTCTTCTTCAGCGCGTGGTAGATCTCGGAGCACCAGCGCACGGCCTCGGCGAAGCTCGAAGCGCCCAGCGGCATTATCATGAACTCCTGCATGTCGGTGCTGTTCGCCGCGTGCTTCCCGCCGTTGAGGATGTTCATCATCGGCACGGGCAGCGTCCGGGCCAGGGTGCCGCCGAGGTACTCGTACAGCTCGAGCCCGTCGTAGTCGGCGCACGCTCGGGCGAACGCGAGGCTCACGCCGAGGATGGCGTTCGCCCCGAGCCTCGACTTGTTCGGCGTGCCGTCGAGCTCGAGCAGGATGTGGTCGAGGTCCTCCTGGCTGTACGCCTCCTCCCCTATCAGCGCCTCGGCGATCTCGTCGTTCACGTGGGCGACCGCGTTCAGCACGCCCTTCCCGCCGTATCGGACGGGGTCGTTGTCGCGCAGCTCGACCGCCTCGTGGGCGCCCGTGGAGGCTCCGGAGGGCACCGCGGCGACGCCCGCGGCCCCTCCCTCGAGCACCATCGTAACCTCGATGGTCGGGTTCCCGCGCGAGTCGAGGATCTCTCTGGCTTCGACGTCTTCGATGAAAGGCATGTCCTGGGGCTACTCCTGCGTGGTATGGATTCTGCTCAGCGGATTCCAAGTTTAGAGAAGTCGGGAGTTTACTGCAAGCGTGGAAGAGCAGGGCCTACAGTACCGGATAGTCGAGCCGATCGGCGACCGAACCCTCGCGGTCGCCGAGAGCGTCACGGGCGGGGCGCTCGCGGCGCGGATAGTCTCCGTGCCGGGCGCGTCGCGCTACTTCCTGGGAGGGGTGGTGGCGTACTCGAACGACCTGAAGCGCAGTGCGCTGGGCGTCTCCGACGACCTGCTGCGCGAGCACGGCGCGGTGTCGGAGGAGTGCGCGCTGGCGATGGCGAGGGGCGCTCGCCGGTTCGCGGGGGCGGACATCGCGCTCGCCACGACCGGGATCGCGGGTCCGGAGGGCGGCACCGAGAGCAAGCCGGTGGGGCTGGTGTACGTCGCGCTCGTCGCCCCCGACGCCGAGCTGTGCACGCGCAGCGTCTGGCCGGAGGGCAGGCACGAGTGCGTGGGCAACACCGTCGAGGAGGGGCTCAGGCTGCTGTACAAGTACCTGACGTCCCGCTCCTGAGCACCGGCGAATACGAGCAACGGGGGGACGGGCATAAGCCCGTCCCCCCGTTGCGTGCGAGCCGCTGTCGGCTTACAGCACTTCCTTGTTGAGGGTGGAGAGGAACTCGTCGTTGTTCGCCGTCTTGAGCAGCCGCTGGAGCACGAGCTCGGTCGCCTCCGTGCCGCCGAGCATCGCGACCATCCGCCGCATCGTCCACACCTGCCGCAGCCTCTGCTCGGAGAGGAGCAGCTCCTCGCGCCGGGTGCTGCTGCGCTGGATGTCGATCGCCGGGAACACGCGCCTCTGCTCGAGCTTGCGGTCGAGGTGGAGCTCCATGTTGCCCGTGCCCTTGAACTCCTCGTAGATCACGTCGTCCATCCGGCTGCCCGTGTCCACGAGGCAGGTGGCGATGATCGTGAGGCTGCCGCCGCCGTCTATGTTGCGGGCGGCTCCGAAGAAGCGCTTGGGCGGGTAGAGCGCCACAGGATCAATGCCTCCCGACAGGGTGCGGCCGCTCACCGGGACGACGAGGTTGTACGCCCGCGCCAGGCGGGTGAGGCTATCCATCAGGATTACGACGTCCCTGCCGGTCTCGACGAGCCTCTTGGCGCGCTCGAGCGCCATCTCGGCGACCTTCGTGTGGTCCTCTACCGGCTCGTCGAAGGTGCTGGCCACGACTTCCCCTCCGGCCACGGACCTGCGTATGTCCGTGACCTCCTCGGGTCGCTCGCCGATGAGCACCATCATGAGGTGGATGTCCTCGTAGTTGTGCAGCACCGCGTTCGCGATCATCTTGAGCAGGGTGGTCTTGCCGGCCTTCGGCGGCGACACGATCAGGCCGCGCTGGCCGCGCCCGATGGGGGCGACGAGGTCGATGATACGGGTCGCCGTGAGCTTCGGGTCGGTCTCCAGGATGAGCTGCTGGTCGGGGAAGATCGGGGTGAGCTGGTCGAAGAACGGACGGTGCTTGGCGGCCTCGGGGTCCATCCCGTTGATGGCCTCCACCCTGAGGAGGGACGGGTACTTCTCCGAGTCCTTCGGGGGTCGGACCTGTCCGACGACGTGGTCGCCGGTGCGCAGCCCGAACCTTCGGATCTGCGACTGCGAGACGTACACGTCGTTCTCCGCGGGGAGGTATCGGCTCTGGCGCAGGAAGCCGAAGCCGTCCTCGATGATGTCCAGCACGCCCTGGCGCAGCTCGTATCCGGACTGCTCGGTCTGCGCCTCGAGCAGGGAGTAGACGAGCTCGGGCTTGCGCATCTTGCGAGGAGAGGCTATCTCGTACTCCTTCGCGATGTCTATGAGCTCGTCCATGTTCTTGCTCTCGAGCTCGATCAGGCCGAAGCGCGGCGCCGGCACGGGCTCGGCCTCGGGGGTCCGACGCCGCTGCACGCCGTTGCGGCGCACGCCCTGGCGATAGCGCCGCTCGGGGCGCGGACCGCCGTATGCAGGCTCCTGGACCCGGGTCTCACCCGCGGCGTCCTCGCCGGCCTGTGCGATATCGGTGTTAGTAGTAGTTATGGGTTCTCGTTCCACAGTAGGTAATCCTCGGAATCAGGTGATTGGTATGGTACCGGTGTTGGTAAGGTAGCGCCTCGCGCCATCCGGTCGTGCGCGAAGATGGAGTCATAGCGAAACACGTCGCTGATGGGAGATGCCCCTCCGAGATACGTGCCAGAGCGACAACTGCTGAAACAACGAGTGAAGCAGAACGGAAGGGGGCAACAAACGCTCTGTCCAGTAGTATATATAGCACACTCAGGACACCGTGTCAAATTCGCGCCTGTTCCGCCTCGATGTTAGGCTTGACTAACAGATCGGATTTGTGTAGACTAACTCCCGAGTTCGGGGCGGCCGAGGGCCGCGGAGATGGATGGGAGGCAACCCGACATGAACCCTGGGGCGGCCGTGCTGACGTTCAGGGAGGGTCTCGAGGCCGCGCTGATCGTGGCGATCCTGCTCGGCTACCTGCGCAGGATGGGCTACGCGTCCGCCAGGAAGTACGTCTGGCTCGGCGTCGGCACGGCGAGCGCGCTGACGGTGGGCTTCGTGCTCCTGCTGCAGGCGGTGGGGGCGACCTTCGACTACCCGGCGAAGGGGATCTACGAGGGCGTGACCAGCCTGCTCGCGGTCGGGATGGTTACCTACATGACGTTCTGGATGGCGCGCCAGGGACGCAGGATGAAGAGCGAGCTGGAGGAGGGCGCCAGGGCGTCCCTCGCGGAGGGCGCGGTGTGGGGGCTGTTCACCCTCGCGTTCATCACCGTCATCCGAGAGGGGGTCGAGACGGCGCTGTTCCTGTCGGCGTCGGCCTTCGCGAGCTCGGGCTCGGCGATCCTCGTGGGCGGGGTACTCGGGCTGCTGATCGCGGTCGGCGTCGCGTCCGCGATATACCTGGGCGGCGTGAGGCTGCACCTGGGCACCTTCTTCAGGGTCGCGGGCGTGCTGCTCGTGGTGTTCGGCGCGGCGATACTCCGCTACGGCGTGCACGAGTTCGAGGAGGTGGGCCTGCTTCCCCCGATCATCGAGCACGTGTGGGACACGGGCGCGGTCGTGTCCGACTCCTCGGGGCCCGGTGCGGTGCTGCGGGCGATCGTGGGCTACACCTCGGAGCCCTCGCTGCTCCAGCTGATCTGCTACTTCGGATACTACCTGGTGGTAGGGCTCGCCCTCTGGCGGCCGTGGCGCAGGCGGGAGCTGCCCGCGGCGGGGACGCGAGCGAGCTCGGGAACGGAGGTGTCCGCTTGATCTCCAGGCTGATTCACGCGTCCATCCTGGTGTCGTCCCTCGCCTTCCTTGCGGGATGCGGCACCGAGCAGAACGCCAGCGAGGGGCCGAAGGCGGAGAGCTCGGTCAGGATTGCCGCGAGGGACGACTTCTTCGACCCGAAGGTCGTGAGCGTGGAGGCGGACAAGCCGGTCGAGGTGACCTTCGTGAACAGGGGGAGCAACCCGCACGAGGTCGAGATCAAGGGGCTCGTGCCCGAGACGATGATCCAGCCGGGGGAGAGCAGGAGCTTCACGGTCACCCCCAAGCGGCGGACGTACAGGATGTACTGCGAGATCCACGAGGACGACGGCATGGAGGGCAGGTTCGTGGGGAGGTAGTTCCCCACCGCCGCGCCGACGTCTCGCCTCTACGGCAGGGCGAGCTGGGCGAGCAGCGGCAGGTGGTCTGAGCCGCAGTCGGGGCCGACGTAGCTGGACACGGGCAGGAAGTGCTCGCTCGCCCATATGTAGTCGATCCTCACGACGGGCGTGAGGCGCACAGGCGAGGACGGGTAGCGCGTGGGGTAGGTCGCCGACCTGCCCTCGCCGGCCACACGGAATATGTCTACCAGCCCCGCGCGCCTGAGCATCCGGTACATCCTGCCGAGCGCCGTGATGTTGAAGTCGCCCAGGAGGAGGGTGGGGCGCTCGAGCGACAGCCTCCCGAGCAGCTGGCTCAGGTCCATCGTCGCCCTCGCGCTCACGACCTCGAGCTTGCGGATGTCCGCGGGCGGGGGATGGGCCACGACGACGGTGATCCTCCTGTCGTTCACCACGACCTCGGCCTCGAGGTACGGGCGGCCGCTCGCGAGCACGAAGTGCTGGTGGCGGGTGATTGGGTAGCGGCTGAGCAGCCCCTTGCCGTGGATGATCTCCCCCCTCAGCACCCTGTACGGATAGGTCCGGAGCAGGGCCGGCTCGAGCGCTGCGGCGTTCCGGGGGCTCAGCTCCTGCAGCCCGACGATCCCGGCGTCCGACTGCTCGAGGAAGCCGATCAGGCTGCTCGGCGCGGGGAAGTCGTTGCCGGTGTTGAAGGTGAGCACCTTGAGCCTCAGCGCGTGCTCAGGCACGGTCACCGGCCTCCTCCGCAGGAACATCCTGCGGGTGAACGCGCTCCTCCTCCGCCGCCTCACTATCATCATCCCTCCCCCTTACCAAACCTTACCGATCAGTGGTCGCCGTTAGAGCAGAGGTGCCAGCGACTCGAGCGTGTGCTCCACCACCTTGTTCACCACCGAACGTCGCTCCCATTCGCGGAGCGTGATCTCGAAGGCGTTCTGCTTGTCCAGCTCGAACATGCGCTCCATCTCGGCCGCGAAGCTGGGGCTGTACACCTCCACGTTCGCCTCGTAGTTCCCGAGCAGGCTCAGCCGATCCATGTTCGCCGTGCCCACCGTGGACCATACCCCGTCGATCGTCGCGGTCTTGGAGTGGATCATGATGTCCCGGTAGGCGAAGATCCTCACGCCCGCCCGGAGCAGCTCGGAGAAGAAGCGCCTCGCCAGCCAGTCGGCGATCACGTGGTTCGAGTTCCACGGCACGAGCACCTGCACGTCCACGCCTCGACGCGCCGCCTCCTTCAGGACGGAGCGGAGCGCCCTGTCGGGTATGAAGTACGCGTGCGTGAGGTAGACGCGCCTCTCCGCGCGATCAATGGCTTCGAGATACATGCCGCGGATCGGGAAGATGCGCAGGTACGGGTCGTTGCGGTGCAGCAAGATCGTCGGGTTCCAGTCACGCCCGCCCCCGGGCTCGATCCGCGGCAGGTGCCCCGTCCGGTTCGCGTTCCACAGGTCTGCGAAGGCGTTCTCCAGCTCGCGCACCGCCGGCCCCTCGATCCGCACCTGGGTGTCCCGCCATCGCCGCGCGTACACGCCGCCGAGGTTGAATCCCCCCAGGTATCCCACACGGCCGTCCACGACGAGCATCTTCCGGTGGTCGCGCACGTAGTTCCTCAGGTCGAGCAGCTCGTCGGGCCTCCTCACCGGCCTGAACTGGAGGGTGTGGATCGAGCTCGGGAACCTCTTGAAGGACGGCGGGACGACGAGGTTCGCGAACCAGTCGAAGATGACGCACACCTGGACTCCCTCGAGCGCCTTCCTCTCGAGGGCTCGGACGAACTCCCGACCGCCCTCGTCGCCCTTCCAGATGTACGTCTCCAGGTAGATCGTCGAGCGCGCCCGCTCTATGTCCTCGAGCATCGCGGGATAGAGGTCCTGGCCCGACGAGAATAGCCGGAGGCGGTCCTCGCTGGTCTCGAGGCGCACCTCGGGGTGTTGGACGTGCGGAACGGGGCGGCAGAGGTGCTGGCGGCGCTTCCGATAGGAATCCAGGCCGACCAGGACCGCGACCACGAGGGACTGCACGCCGAGCACGCCGAGCAGCGCGCGGATCAGGATCTTGCGAACGAGCCTCAAGCCACACCTCCGGGTAACCGGATTATATCAGGGATGGCGGCGTTGACCGTGAGCGCGCCACCCGTGTATCATCCGACTGACCGGCCAGTCAGCACCTGGAGACGACTTTGACTCAGACGAGCGTGGAACAGAAGCAGGAGCGCAGGCAGCGGATCCTCGACGCCGCGATCTCGGTGTTCTCCCGCAGGGGGTTCGCCGACGCGAAGGTGTCGGAGATCGCCCGCGCGTCCGGGGTGGGCCACGGCACCGTCTTCCTGTACTTCCCGACGAAGGAGGAGTTGTTCCGGGCGGCCGTGCTCGAGCCGCTCGCGGCGCTCGAGGAGGAGTTCGCGCCGGGGGGTGGCGGCTCTCCCCTCGAGAGGATTCGGGACCTCGAGCGCCGGACGGTCCGGGCGGTGGCGGGCAGGGACAGGTACGTGCTCCTCTCGTTCATGGTGCTCAGCCAGCGCGAGAGGTTCCCCGACCTCGCCGAGGAGATCCTCGCCTTCTCGCGCCGGTTCCAGGATCGCCTGAAGCCAATCGTGCGCGAGGGGCAGGAGGCGGGGGAGCTCGCGCCGGGCGACCCCACAGCGGTGGTGTGCGCCTACTTCTCGTACCTCGTGGGCCTCGGACTGATGCTGAGCGACGAGCCGGCGGGCCCGTTCTGGGACCTGATGCAGGACATGGGGATGCGCCTCTTCGCCCCCACCACGTAGCTTCTCCCTGACGAGCTCGCCTCCGGGTGGCGATGCGCTCCGGATACGCCGCACCCCGCTCCGCGGATCCGATGGGTTTCGTGCGAATCGCAAGCGAAATTTATTGAACGCGCGCGGCCGCTGATGTATGATACGGGCCAGGCAGCGGCTGCGCGGCGAGGCAGCCCGAAGCACACGTCGTTACTCGATCCCCAGCCAGCCGCTGCTCGCAAGGTACCTCCCTGGCATCCCTTTTGGGCCGCTCGGCCCGCTGCGTTGCTGCGACGGGCAGAGCTTTCTGGACCGGGCTGTTAGTCGGCCCCTCCGTCGGGGCCGTGGAAAGGCAAACGCCATGTCCGAGGATATCGCCTCCGACAGATGTCTCATCTGCACCCTGGGCACCGGTGAATACCGCCCGGTGCTGTACCACCTCGGGGAGCGAAGGGCCGGTCGGGAGACGAGGTTCTCTCCGATCGCGGTCGGGGAGATCGTCGCCGGAGAAGCGCCGCTGCGCGTCGTCCCCTTCCTTACCGCGGCTGCGAGCGAGACGTACGGGAAGGACTTCGAGGCCGAGGTCAGGAGTCATCCTGCCTGGCGGTACGAGCCGCAGCCGATCCCCGACGGGAAATCGGAGCAGGAGCTCTGGGAGATATTCGAGCAGGTCGGCAGCGTGCTTCGGCCTGGAGAGGACGTCATCCTCGACTGCACCCATGCCTTCCGCTCGCTACCGATAGCTCTCGTGGCGGCGCTGCAGTACTACCGGATTCAGAAGCCGCTGCGAACCCTGTCCGTGTACTACGGCAACTACGAGGCGCGCGAGGGCAACGAGGTGCCGATCTTCGACCTCACCCCAATGATCGCCCTCGCGGACTGGACCTTCGCGCTTCAGGTGTTCGAGGACTACCAGATCTCCGCGCCCCTCGGACAGCAGCTGGAGCAGCTGCAGATACGAGCCCATACCGGGGAGGGGGCCGGGGCGAGTCCGCCGACAAGGCTGCAGAGTGTCGGACAGAAGCTGCAACGGCTCGACGGGCCGCTGCGTTACGGGCTGCCCATCGAGGCGGGGTCCGGGGCGGCGGAGGCGCTCGCGAAGGCAGAACAGGCAGCGCACGAGCTCGAGGCCGTACCGCCCTTCACCCAACCCTGGGAGCAGCTTCGCGCGCAGCTACGAGAGATCGCTCTTGCCGAGCCGCTCCGTGGAGATGCCAAGCGGCATCTGAGGCTGTCAAAGGAGGAGCTGCGACGCCAGGCGAACCTGATCCGAGCCTATCTCAGCGGAGGCAACGCCCTCACGGCCGTCCCGGTGATCAGGGAGTGGATCGTCTCGGCCTGGATGCTGGAGGTGGGCAAGGGGAGTCAGTGGCTGGCCGCGGGCACCAGAGACCAGGTGGCGAGGACCATTGGTCAGGACCGGCGTTGTGAGGACGAGAGCTACACGGCGTCGCAGAGGGCTCTCTGCCTTGCGTGGTCGGCTGTTCACGACAGCCGGAACGCCTTCGCTCACGCGGGGTTCCGCGTCGAGAGCGTGGATGCCACGAGCGTGCGAGAGAACATCCGCGAGGTCTTCGAGCAATTGTGG
>CADDYR010000139.1 GCA_902810765.1 Chloroflexota bacterium | reverse complement strand
GGATGACCCTGGGACCACGACTCGCCCCGCCCGTCCCGGGCGCCAGGCCGACGGCGCAGCCCGCCTCCGCCCTCGGCCCGGGCCAGCGCACCTACCGCCCGGAGCCGTCGGGCTCGGCGCGCTCCTCCTCGGGCTCGACGTCGTCCACCAGCAGGAGGTGGCCCTCGACAGACGCCTCCTCGTCCTCGGGAAGGTCGCCGAAGGACAGGTCGTCCGCCTCGGGCTGAAGGTCCCCGCCAGGCCGTACCTCTCGCACTTGGCGGGAGGGCGCAGCGTCGTCCAGCGGTGCCAGCCAGTGGGGAAGCGCGTCCGCCCCACGGAGCCAGGAGGGGATGGGGCCCTCGGAGGACGCGCCGCCGAGCGGCGATCCGCAGGAGTTGCAGTAGCGGCTGCCGTCGCGGTTCGCGGTGCCGCAGAACCCGCAGTAGATCATCGCGGACCTATCGCCACTCCCGCTGCTCGGACCGCTCCGCGCTCCCTCCGCGGCGCAGGTGCTCCACGCGCGCCTCGGCCAGGACGTCCTTGAAGCGCTCGAGCCAGCTCCTGGACGTGCCCGCCCGCTTGGCTCGCTCCACGGCTTCGTTGACCGTCACCGGGTCCTTCACGCCGAAGTACAGCTTCGCTCCAGCCCTCGCCAGGTCGAACGCGAAGTCCTCGATCACCGGCCGGATCCTCTCGAGCCTCTCGTTCAGCTCGTCGGTCCCCAGGCGCTCCGACCTGGGCCCGTTGGTGGATTGGAGGCGGTTCCCGCACGTCATGCAGAAGACGGCCTCAGGCGGATTCATCCGTCCGCAGTCCTCGCACGGCTTCATCTGAGACCTCCTAACTTGCGCAGTCACCTGCCCTATTATATCCGCGCCCGCTCCTACAGGATGGGCAGGACGTTCCTCAGCGCGTCCTGCAGGAAGTAGATCAGGAACGCGAGGGCGACGACGTACAGCGAGATGTGGATCTTGCGGGCCCTGCCCCTGAAGATCTGGATCACGGTGTAAGACAGCACGCCCGCACCGATGCCGTTCGTGATCGAGTACGTGAACGGCATCAGGAGCATCGTGAGCGCCGCGGGGAAGCCGATCTCGAAGTTGCCGAACGGGATCGTCGAGCGAGGCCCCGAGCTCGTGCCCCCCTCCTCGTCCGCCTCCTCCTCGGACTGCGCGAGGGTGGTCATCATCATCCAGCCGACGAGTATGAGCGCTGGCGCCGTGGCCTGGGCCGGGATGACGCCCGCGAGCGGCGAGATGAACATCATCAGCAGGAAGCAGATACCGGTCACGACCGACGTGAGGCCCGTGCGCCCTCCGGCCTCCACCCCGGCCGCGCTCTCGATATACGTCGTGGCGCTCGAGGCGCTGCCCAGGCCGCCGACCATCGCCGCGGCGGAGTCGACCAGCAGGGGCTTGCGCACGTCCTTGAAGTTGCCCTCCTGGTCCACGTACCCGGCCTTCGCACCGACCCCGATCAGCGTGCCCATCGTGTCGAAGAAGTCGCTGAGCATGATCGAGAAGATGACCAGGAGGGCAGGTATGATGCCGAGCCGCACGAACACTCCCGCGAAGTCTACGTGGCCGATCGTGCTGAAGTCCGGAAGCGAGACCACGTGCGCGGGCCACAGCGCCACGCCCGGACTGCTGAACGCGCTCTTCGGAAACGTCGAGTTGACCGCCGTCGCGAACAGCGTCGTGAGCACGATGCCGATCAGCAGGTAAGCCCTCTCGACCATAGGGTGGATCCGGCCTCCTGCGGCTCTCAGGAGGATCGTCACCGCCAGGCCGAAGGCCGTCACGAGGATCGGAAAGCCCGTGAGCTTGCCGAGGGCGAGGGGTGTGCCGCTGCCCGCCTGCACGATGCCCGCGTTCACGAAGCCGATGAACGCGATGAAGAAGCCGATGCCCACGGCGATCGCGCGCTTCAGCTCGGTGGGCAGGGCGCGCATGATCGCCTCGCGGAAGTTCGTCTGAGTCAGGATCAGGATCACGAATCCCTCGATCGCGATCACGCCCATCGCCTGAGGAAAGGTGAGGCCCATCGTGGCGACGAGCTGGAAGGCGACGACCGCGTTCAGGCCCATGCCGCTCGCCAGCGCGAACGCCCGGTTGGTGTAAAGCCCCATGAAGATGGTCATCAGACCCGCGACCAGCGCCGTGGCGGTCAGCGTCGCGCTCGGCGGAAGGCCCTTGCCCTCCAGGCCCTTCACGCCGACGAACCCGAGTATCACCGGGTTGACGAACAGGATGTAGGCCATCACGAAGAAAGTCGTGATGCCCGCCGTGATCTCGGTACGCGCCGTCGTGCGGTGCTCGCTCAGCCGGAACACGCGCTCGAGCGCGCCCGCGAATCCCGCCGCCGGGCCGGTGTCTGCGGTGGCTCTGGTAAACATGCGTCCTTTCTGCTCTCCTTGGTCCTAAGGGTGCCGAAAACGAGGAGATGACCGCCGCGCGAGCGCGGTTTACATCACGACACTATTATATGGGTCGGGCCGGTCGCAACGCACGGACCAGCGGCCGGCGATCATCACGGCCGGGAGATTGATATACTTGTCCATCACGCTCGATCCCAAAATCGAGGCGCTGGCGAGCCCACGATGTCCAGCAGGCAGGACGAAAGCCCAATTACGCAAGCCACGCTCAACAAGCTTCGCTCCGCGGGCTACACAGACCTGCGGGCGCTGAGGCGCGCCAGCCTCGAGGACGTCCTGGCCGTCTGCCGGTTGTCCCGGGAGGAGCTTGCCGCGCTCGAGGAGGAGATGGCACGAGCGGGCGTTCGGCTCCGAACGGCGCCCGTCAGGTACCCGTTCATCAGCCCGCTCCTCGTGCGCGAGGTCGCGTCCGTGGGCATAGACCTGTCGCGCACGAGCGTCAGCTCGATAGGGCTGCCGAAGTGGGCGGAGGAGCCGCTCCTCGCCGGCGGGCTGGAGACGGTGCTCGAGCTCGCGCGGGCGAGCACGTTCTACGTCCGAACGGTGCTCGGCTACGGCGGACGCCCACAGAGCATCCTGCGCAGCCTGGTCGAGGAGCACCTCCTGAGTCTGCTGAGACGGGCACGGGAGGGAGACGACTCGCTGCGCAACCTGCGGCTGCGCCCCCGGACCGTGCGAGCGCTGTGGAGAGCGGGCATCTTCACGCGCGATCAGCTGCAGCGGTTGTCCGCCGCCGACCTCTCCAGGATCCCGGGCCTCGGGCCCCGCGCCATCGAGGAGATCCTGCAGGCGCTGCCGGGGCGCCACGGCACGGCACCCGAGCCGGGCGACGCCGCGGTGCAGGCCGAGGCGATCACCCTCAGGCCGGAGCGGGCCGCGAGGCCCCTGTCCGAGCTCGCACTTCCGCGGGCTCTCGTTCGGCGCCTCGAGGCGGAGGGTCTGCGGACCGTGGGCGACCTGGCGGCCGCTCCGCCCGAGCGCCTGGAGCGGATCCCGCGCGTCGGGGTCTCCTCCGTGAGGCGTATCCGCTCGGCGCTCGATCAATACCTGCTGCACACCCTTGAGGACGTCGGCGAGGCCGCCCCCGAGCACACCGCCTACGTCCGAGCCGAGGCCGCGTCCACATCGCTCGACGCGAGGCTGCGCAGCCTCCTGAATGGCTTGGGAGACCGGCGTCTCGCCAGGATCCTGGCGCTGCGAGCCGGGCTCGACGGGCGCGCGAGGACGCTCGCCGAGGTCGGCAGGGACCTCGGCCTGTCGCGCGAGCGGGTCCGACAGCTGGAGAGGCGGGCGCTCGACTCGCTCCGCGGGAGCCGTCCGAACGAGGTCGCTGCCCTCGTTTCTCCCCTCGTGGACGCGCTGGCCACCGCCGGTGGGGTCGCGCCCGTGGGCTACGTAGAAGGGCAGATCCAGACCGTCTTCGTGCTGGAGCGCGTCCCCCCGGCCGGCGCCGCCCACCTGCTCGTCTCCCTCTGCGGGGAGGTCCGGCAGGTCGCGGGCGGGCTGTGCCTGCTCACGGACGCCGCACCCGACGAAGTGCACCAATTGGATCAGGCGGTCGAGAGCCTGCTGCGCAAGCGGCTCGAGCCGATCCCCGTGGCGAAGCTCGGCGAGGAGCTGGCTCGCCTGCCGGCCTACGCGAGCATCCTGCGGCGCTTCCCGACGTTCTCCGTGGCCGCCAGGGTACGGGCGAACCCGACGCTGGAGCTCACCAGGTCGGGAGATGTCGCGCTGGCCGAGTGGTCGCGCACCAGGCTCGACGAGACCGTGCGGGCGCTGCGCAGCATCGGACGCCCGGCGCACTTCCGCGAGGTCGCCGCGCTCGTGCGCGAGATCGTCCCGGAGGGCACCTCCGTGTCCGAGCAGGGCGTCCACAACCTGCTCCTGCACGAGCCGGTGTTCGCCCGCGTGGCCAGGGGGGTGTTCGGTCTGGCAGAATGGCAGCCGGAAGATACGGAGATCGCCCGCAGGGTGCGCGAGCAGCTCGAGGCCGCCGGGCGTCCCATGGAGGTGGTGGAGATCGCGACGGCGGTCGGGGAGAGCAGGGCGGTCGTTGAGCGATACCTCGTATCGAGGCCGGAGTTCGCCCCCATCGGCAGGACGCGCTACGCGCTGGCGCGGTCGTGACGCCCGGCGGACGGGCGGGAGGCGAGCGCAGATGGCGGCGGTGAGCAGGCGCGGGGCGTGGCTCGTCGCGCTCAGGATCCCCACGCTCTCCGCCTCGGTCGTGCCCGTGCTCGTCGGCACGGCCGCGGCCGGATCAAAAGGGAGCTTCAGCCCGGGAGTGTTCGTCGCCGCCCTCCTCGCGGCGCTGCTGATACAGACGGGCACCAACCTCTCGAACGACTACTTCGACTACGTCAGCGGCGCGGACACCGCCGAGCGCAAGGGCCCCGTGAGGCTCATACAGAGCGGGGTTATGGACGCGAGGCGCGTGCTGATGGCGGCTCTGGCGAGCTTCGGCCTCGCCGTGCTCCTCGGGCTGTACCTGGTATCGGTGGGGGGCTGGCCCATCCTGCTAATCGGCGTCGCGTCCATCCTCGCGGGGCTGGCCTACACCGGCGGACCCTATCCGCTGGGCTACAACGGACTCGGCGACCTGTTCGTGTTCGTCTTCTTCGGGCTGATCGGCACGATGGGCACCTACTACCTGCACGCGGGCGACATCTCCCCACTCGCCTGGGGCGTCGCGATCCCGGTCGGGCTGCTCGTGACGAACATCCTGGTGGTCAACAACGTGAGGGACGTCGAGACGGACCGTGCCGCGGGCAAGCGCACCCTCGCGGTGCGGCTCGGTCGTCCTGCCGCGCGCGCTCAGTTCGTGCTATCTCTGGTCGTCGCCTACGTCATCCCCCCGGCGCTGTGGCTCGCCGGGCTCGCCTCGCCCTGGTGCTGGCTCACCTGGCTGAGCCTGCCCCTCGCCCTGACCACCGCCCAAGGCGTCGTGGGCACGAACGACGGCCCGCGCCTGAACGCGATGCTCAAGAGGACCGGGCAGCTCCACCTGCTCTTCGGCTGCCTGCTCTCGCTGGGGCTCCTGCTGTGACGGCTTCGCGCGAGCCCGTCTGCACGCCCGAGTGGCTGTCGAGGCAGGCGTCGCTCCATCCGGACGACGTCGCGCTCGTGGCGGACACCGGCGAGTGGACCTGGAGGCAGCTCGACGAGATCGCGGGCTCCGTGGCACTCCGGCTGTCCGATGAGGGCGTGCGCTCCTCCGAGCACGTGGCACTGCTCGCGCGCAACGGACCGGAGTTCATCTTCGCCGTGCACGGGCTGATCCGCCTGGGCGCGGTGCTCGTGCCGCTGAACCACCGCCTCTCGGTCGAGGAGCTCGCGTACCAGCTGCGCGACTCGCGAGCCCGGCTGCTCGTCCACGACGAGGAGATGAGGGCAGCGACGCTCGAGGCCGCCAGCGCAGCGGGAACACCCTCGGTGCCGCTGGGCGCTCTTCTCGGCGCACCATCACCCCACGAGCACACGTCCGTTCCCCGCAGCCTCCGGCTCGACCGTACGCAGAGCGTGATCTACACGTCGGGCACGACGGGCAGGCCGAAGGGCGCGATGATCACCTACGGCAACCACTGGTGGAGCGCGGTAGGATCGGCGCTGAACCTCGGCACCCGACACGACGACGTCTGGCTCGCCTGCCTGCCCCTGTTCCACGTGGGCGGCCTGACCATCCTCATGCGCAGCGCGATCTGCGGAGCGGCCGTCATCGTGCACCGCCGGTTCGAGCCCGCCGCGGTGAACGCGGCCATAGATACGCAGCGCGTCAGCCTCGTGTCGGTCGTGAGCGTCATGCTCCAGAGGATGCTCGACGAGCGCGGCGACAGACCGTATCCGCCCACCCTGCGGTGCGTGCTCCTGGGGGGTGGGCCGGCCCCGAGGCGCCTGCTCGAGCGCTGCGCATCGCTCGGCGTGCCGGTGCTCCAGACCTACGGGCTCACCGAGACGTGCTCGCAGGCAGCAACCCTCGCTCCCAGAGACTCACTCCGCAAGCTGGGCTCGGCGGGCAAGCCCCTCCTGCCCGTCGAGATATGCATCGCCGCCGCAGGGGGCCCGGCCCGGCCCGGCGAGCCGGGGGAGATCCTCGTGCGCGGGCCGAACGTGGTCCCCGGCTACCTCGGCAGGCCGGAGGAGACGGCCAGGACGTTCCGGGACGGCTGGCTGCATACCGGAGACGTCGGCTACCTCGACGAGGAGGGCTACCTGTACGTGCTCGACCGGCGCGACGACCTCATCGTCTCGGGCGGCGAGAACGTCTACCCCGCCGAGGTCGAGTCGGTGCTGTGCTCCCACCCCGCCGTCGCGGAGGCCGCGGTGATAGGCGCCCCCGACGAGCGGTGGGGCCAGCGGGTGGTCGCAGTGGTCGTGCCGGCACGCGGCCGCAGCGCGTCCGCCGAGGAGCTGACCGCGCTCTGCAGGAGCAGGCTCGCCGGGTACAAGGTGCCGAAGGAGATACGCTTCGCCAGCTCGCTGCCACGAAACGCCGCGGGCAAGCTGCTGCGCAGGGAGCTTCGGGCGGATGCGCCGGAATCGCCGTAAGCGTCCGAAACGGGTTCCGCGCGAACACCTACTGGTCGTCGCCCTGATGCCACCCACCCCTGTCATCCCGAGGCCGAAGTATCTATCATACATTCCGATCCGGGTAATGAGTCTGTCATTCCGAGGCCCCCTCTACTGACTGTCATTCTGAGGCCCGAAGGGCCGAAGAATCTGTCCGGGAGGCTTTGCCGCGTCCTCCCTTGCAGATCCTTCGCGGAGTTTACCCTCGAGTGCAGCGAAGGGCTCAGGATGACGATGGGTGGGGCCTCGGGATGACAGGCTCATCGACCGGATTCCGTCCGGCCTCCCGATTTTAAGGCGTTGTTTATGGAAATGCGTTGTCTGACGCGCGTTTGACGTGGTTTATTGGTCTCACGTAATCGGGCCATGTGTGCAGGAGGCCGTATGACCACGTTTGCCAGGCGTACCCAATCCGACCACTCCAGATCGAGTGCCGACGCTCAGAAGATACGCGAGTACCTCGAGTCCCTGCTGCGCGACCGCTGGACGGGCTCTCCCGACTGGGTCCGGCTCCGCCTGAGCCGCGTGGGATCAGAGGACTCCGGATCGGGCATCCCGATGGAGCAGGCGATCGAGTCCTACGGACGACTGGTGATCCTCGGAAGGGCGGGCTCCGGCAAGTCCGGCCTGGCCTGGGAAGCGGTCATCAGGACCGCCAGGCGGTCGCTCGACGCCCACTTCGGTGCGGCCGAGGTACGCCGCTCGCTCTCGATAGATGATCAGAGGGTGCCGATCTTCGTGCCCCTCGAGAACGCCGGGAGCGCGGACGAGGAGTCGCTCATACGCGCCGCCTTCGAGTCGTGCGGCGTGCCGTTGCCGGACCGCGGGTTCGCGCGGCGCCTCTACGAGAGCTATCCGCTGCTGTTCGTCTACGATGATCTGGATGGGATGCGTCCGGACGTCAGGCTCGAAGCCGCCGCCGAGATCGCGTCCTCCGTCCAGAAGACCGGCATACCCCACAGGTTCATCATCACCTGCCGGACGGACGAGTTCTCGCTCTACGAGGTCTGGTTCGGCAAGTGCGAGGTCCGCGAGATCGAGCCGGTGAGCGGCGCCTGCGTCCGCAGCTTCCTCGCGAGGTCCTCAGAGGAGGAGGCGGTCGTGGACCGGCTGCTCTCGGACGAGAGGGTGTTCGAGAGCGTCAGCACCGTGCGCCTGCTGCAGGCCGCCCGGCAGGAGCTGACCGAGGCGCGGACGGTGCCCGAGACGGCGGGCCAGCTACTGCTGGGCGCGTTTCGCCGGGTGCTCAGGCAGGCGGAGTCAAGGAGCCGGGGAGCGTCCGGGCCGGGCGTGCACAACCGCACGCTCCTGCGCCTCCTGGCGGCGCTGGCGTTCAACCTGCACGCCGAACAGTCGGCGGACCTCGACCGCGATCAGGCGCTCTCGATCCTCGCCTCCTCCCTCGGCGAGGGCTCGCCGGACGACGTCCTGGAGCTCCTGCTGGACACCGGGCTCGTGGAGGGCGCGGACGCGCGCCGGCGGGTCAGGTTCAAGGATCGGATGACGGCGCTGGCGTTCGTCGCGTACGCGCTCGAGCTGCACCTGGAGAGCGGTGGCTCGCTCCGGGAGTACGTGGACTCGGAGGAGAAGCGCGAGCTCTGGGGAGAGGCCGTGCACCTGCTGTACGGCCTGCATGGCGACCGGGCGCAGCTCCTGCGCGAGATCATGGGGCGGGGCGAGAACCCCGCGCTCGTGGCGCTCGCCGTCCAGTGCATCGTCGGCAACGAGCCGCCCGACCGCTGGGCGTCCATCACGGAGGAGGCCCAGCTGGGGGCACAGGCTCACTACTACCTGGGCACCGCCTTCGACGAGCTCGGGCACCACGACCAGGCCGCGGTCGAGCTCGGCCGAGCCGTCGAGCGACGCCTCGACAGCGGCGAGGTGCACAACCGCCTCGGCAAGGTCCACGAGGCGCGCGGGGAGTGGGAAGCGGCCCGGAGGGAGTACGAGCTCGCGCTGGAGCGCGAGCCCTCCAGCGTCGTCTACCGCCGCAACCTGGGGCTCGTGCTCGCGCGCTCACACCAGTACGACCGCGCGGTCGTCTGCCTACGGGAGGCGATCGAGAGGCTGAAGGCGGACTGCGCGCTGACCCAGCACGAGCTGGGCGGGATCTACAAGCTGCAGGGACGCCTCGAGCAGGCGATAGAGCAGCTGCGGGAGGCCGTCTCGATGCACCCGGGCAGCGCCCTGTACAGGGCCAGCCTGGGGTCGGCGCTCGCCGCCTCGGGAAGCCTGCAGGAGGCGACGGCGGAGCTCAGGGCGGCGCTGGAGATCGAGCCCGAGTATCCCGCAGCTTACAATGAGCTGGGAGTGGCCCTCGAGCAGCAGGGCAGGCTGGAGGACGCGCTGAAGCACTACCTGAGGGCGTGCGACCTGCAGCCGGAGGAGCCGCTGTACCACCGCAACGCGGGCGCCGTCCTGCGGAGGCTGGGACGGTTCGACGAGGCCGAGCGCCAGCTCACTACCGCGATCGAGCTGGACGACGCGTTCGCCGACGCCCACAATGAGCTGGGCCAGCTGTACATGGCGATGCGTCGCGAGGCCGCAGCGCTCGAGAGCTTCGAGCGGGCGGTCGAGCTCGCGCCCCACCAGCCCGAGTACCACCTACGCGTCGGCCTGGCGTGCCGGGCACTAAAGCAGCCCGGCAGGGCTATCGCGGCCCTCGAGACGGCCGCCGCGCTCGACCCCACGGACCCGAGCAAGCGCGGCTCGCTCGCGGACGCCTACAGGGAGAGCGGAAGGCTCGGCGACGCGCTGCAGCAGTATCGCTGGGCCATAGAGATCAGCGGCGGGCTGCCCGAGTACCACCTCAACGCGGCGATTGTGCAGCGCCGAGCCGGAGATCTAGAGGGGGCCGAGAGGTCCATCAACGCGGCGATCTCCGCAGCGCCCGCCCTCCCCCACGCCCACTACGAGCTCGGCAGGCTCCAGGAGGAGAGGGGGCGGCCGGACCTCGCGCTCGCCGCGTACGCGAAGGCCCGAGAGCTCGCGCCGAACGAGACCGAGTACGTCGTCGCGTTCAGCCGGGCGTCCCGGACGTGCGGCGACCTCGAGCGCGCCGCGACGGAGATGGACAGGGCCGCGAGCGTCCGGCCCTCGTCCGGGGACGTTCAGGACGAGATGGGCACGATCGCGCTCGAGCGGGGCGACCTGGAGCAGGCGCTGGAGCGCCACCGGGCCGCGGTGCGCCTCGACCCCGAGAACGCGAGGCACTGGGCCCACCTCGGCCGCTCGCTGCGCGCGTCCGGCGAGCTCGACGAGTCGCTCCGCGCGTGCGAGGAGGCGGTCAGGCTCGGCCCCGACCTGCACGAGGCGAACCACGAGCTCGCGCTCACGCTGTTCGAGCTGGGCCAGGTCGAGCGGTCGCTTGCCTACCTGCGCAAGGCCGTCAGGCTCGAGCGGGACAGCGCGGTGTACGCGCTCGACCTCGGCAGGGTGGCCCGCGTGCGCGGCAGGCTCAACGAGGCGCTCACGTCGCTGACCCGCGCGGTCGAGCTCGACCCGAGCTCGGGCGCCGCACACGCCGAGCTCGGACTGGCGCTCGGGGACAACGGCCAGTGGGAGGAGGCGCTGACTCACTTCCGGTCCGCGCTGCTCACCGACCCCGAGAACCCGCACTACCTGCA
>CADDYR010000138.1 GCA_902810765.1 Chloroflexota bacterium | reverse complement strand
TCTCCTGGCGGCTCCGGCGAGGATCGTGCCCGAGCCGCAGGCGAGGTTGAGGAAGACGTCTTCGGGATCGGGCTCCGTGAGGGACGCGATCACGTGGGCGACGCAGGCGTTGAGCGCGCCGGGCAGGTCGCACACGCGCCACGGCCGTGTGGCGAGCGGCCGCGGGCTCAGGCGCACGGAGACCTCGAAGCCCGACGACGGCGGCAGTATCGGCCTGCGGACGCGAATGAGCAGGTCGCCCGCATCGGGCGAGTCCGCCAGCGCCATCGCGTCGGAGATCGCCGAGCGCAGCCTCCGGAGCGTGGGAGAGTCCCTGCCGGCCGCACTGACGTGGAAGGACCCGAAGCTTCCCGCGGGATGGAGTGACATCACGGCGGAGAGCGCCGAGAGGAGGCGGGTGAGGTGCTGGTGGCCGAGGAGGGCCAGCGGCCGCGGCACCTCGAACCGGAGCACGGCGTACGCCGCGATCGGCGTGCGCAGCTCCAGCAGCGTCTCCGGACCGCCGCGATATGCCACCGACACGTTGCCGGGCTTCGGCGTCGGCTCCGCCTGCGCCGAGTCTCCGAGGGCTCGGCCGAGCTCGGCCACGGTGAACTCCTCGAGGCCGGGCACCGTCTCCAGCTCGTACCTGTCCGGCACGAGTGCCGGCCGTAGCGCTGCCACGGCGCGTGCTAGGCGCCGGACGTGAGCCGGAGCGCCAGGGCCGCGTAGCCCACCGCTCCCTCGACGAGCTCGGTGACGCCTATCCGCTCCTGGGTGGTGTGCGCCAGCGCCGGGTCTCCCGGCCCGAACCCGATCGTCGGTACGCCCGCCGCGGTCAGGTGGCCGCCGTCGGTCGCGAACTCCCACCTACCGACCGGGACCTCTCGGCCGAGAGCCTCCTCGAGGGCGGCTCGCGACTCGGAGACGAGCGGGTCACCCTCCGGGAGCACGAAGGAGGGAAACGCCGTGGGAGCCCTGCGCCGCGCGCCCGTGTAGGTGACGAGATCGAATGTGCGCAGGTCTACTTGGCCCGAGGCTCCGTCGAGGAGGGAAGCCTCGAGCAGCCGGGCCAGCTCCGCGCGGACCTCCTCCGGAGCCCTGGAGGGGATCGTTCGCCAATCCACGTGGAGCGTGAGCTCGCCCGGTACGACGTTCGCGGAGCTCTGGTCGGACTGGATCAGGGTGGGGGCGAAGCTCTCGCGGCCCAGGAAGGGGTCCACCTCCGTGCGCACGTCCCTCAGGCCCGTCACGAACCTGCTCATCGAGTAGTGCGGATTGATCCCCTTCTCCGGCACGCTCGCGTGGCAGGACCTGCCCCGCACCCCGACCAGGAGCTCAACCCGGCCGCGATGGCCCCGGCGCAGCTCGTTGCCGCTGGGCTCGCCCACGACCGCGCGGTCGGTCTTCGTGCTCCTCCCCACCTCCACAGAGCCGAGCCCTCCGACCTCCTCCTGCACGGCCACGACCACGACCACGTCGCCCTCCGGCCGGACGCCCGCGGCCTTCAGGATCGCCGCTCCGTGTACCTGGGCGGCGGTGGGCCCCTTGATGTCCACCGCGCCACGGCCCCAGATGCAGCCCTCGTGGAGCTCGGCGGCGAACGGCGGGAAGGGCCACCGTGACTCGTCCCCGGAGTCCACGTGGTCCAGGTGGGTGTTGAGCATCAGCGAGCGCCCGCTCCCCGCCCCGCGGATCAGCCCGATCACGTTGCCGACCTCGTCCGTCCGCACCTCGTCGTAGCCGAGCTCCCTCATCTCCTCGGCGACGAGGCGCGCGACCTCGCCCTCGTGCCCCGGAAGACTGGGGGTCCGGATCAGCCGCCTCGAGAACTCGACCAGCCTCTCCCTGAGCTCCTCCGCCAGACCTCGCAGCACCCGGCTCTCCGTCACCACGTCCTCACCTCCTCGCTGGGCAATGATAGCGCATCCGCGTGGGGCCCTCCGGTTGGACAGGTTGGACGGCGAGCATCTTCGTTCGCCGGAGCGATCTGATATACTTGCTGCTATGAGCAGACATCACAAGAGATCCGTTGCCAACATCAACAAGGTCGAGAAGCGTCATCGGCAGTCCGAGAAGCGGCGGGTGTACAACCAGTCGCTGAAGAACCGCGCCCGGACGTTCGTGCGGAAGGTCCGTAACCCACTGCTCGCGGGCGATGTCGAGACGGCGGAGGCCGGTCTCGTGGAAGCGGTGAAGGCGCTGGACAAGGCGGCGCAGAAGGGCGCGATCCACCCGAACAACGCGGCGCGCCGCAAGAGTCGCCTGATGAAGAGGCTCGCGGCCGCACGGGCGAGCGCCTCCTGAGGGACTGCCCGGGGGCGCAGATTCTTCGTCCCCCTATGAAAAGGACTCCCGGTCACCCAGGTTCGGCGTGACAGGGGAGTGAGGCCAGGTGTCGTGGGAGCGGGCGGAAGGTGCACCTTCCGCCCGCTCCCGGCTCGCCAGGATCACCACTCCCCCGAGACGTCAGCTGCCACAGGGCGACACGTTCCTCCAGTTCTGCACCGTGTCCTGCACGAGCTGGTCGCCGTTCGAGTCGCCCTCGACCCGGACCTGCCGGTTCGAGATCTCCTCGCAGGACGCGCCCTTCTCCACGTAGTCCCACGTGCCGAGCGTGTACTTGTACTGCACCACGGTGCCCTCGTCGAAGGTCATGGTGATGCTCCACTGGCTCGTGCCCGTCTTCGTCAGCGCGACAGTCTGCGGGCTGCACCAGTTGCACAGCTGCGGCTGGTCGCCGGCTATGTACACCGTCGCGTCGCTCGGAGTGGTCGGAGGCACGGTCACCTGAAACGTCACGTGTATCTGGCGGAGCGAGGGCGTGGCGCTCGCCTCGTTCGAGGGGTCCGAGACGTTGTTCGCCTCGTCCACCGCGCGCACCACGTAGTAATAGGTCGTGCCGGTCGAGAGGCCGGTATCCGTGAAGGTGGTCGTCGAGGCGCCGGTCGAGCCCACCTCGGAGTAGCCGCCGCCCGAGGTCGTGCTGCGGTACACGTCGTACCGGTACACGTCCGAGGAGGCCGAGGCGGTCCAGGTCAGGAGCACGGAGCTCGGGCCGTTGTTGAACGCCTGTAGGCTCGTGGGCGCCGCGGGAGGCGTCTGGTCGGCGTTCGGGTGGACGGTCATCACGCCGGGGTCGTTCGTCTGCTGCGCGAAGCTGCTGTCACCGGTGCCGTCCAGGTCGCCGTAGGTCCAGGTCTCGCCGCCGTCGGTGCTGTAGCGCGCGAGGTAGTCGTAGGTGCCGGCCCGGGTGGGCTGCATCGTGCCCTTGTACTCGTCGTTGTTCCCAACGTCGGTGTTGAACTGCATGTCGGTCCAGGTGTCCCAGGCTCGCGGGTCGCTGCCCTGCGGCCCGAAGCCCAGCTGCGCGATGAGTCCTGGAGTGGGGCCGGGCTGGCTCGTCACGCCTTCGATCCAGACCTGGCCGTACACCGTGTCGGTCGTGTTCGCTGCGCTCACGGTGTAGTCGAGGGTCGGCGGCCACTGCAGGTTCGCCCAGCCGATCTGGTAGCTCGGCGTGGCGCTCGCCTCGTTCGACGCGTCGCTCTCGTTGCCCGCGGCGTCGAGCGCCTTCACGACGTAGTAGTACTTCTGACCGCTCTGCAGGTCGCTTCCGGAGTCGGTGAAAGTCGTGCCCTGCACGGGCGAGTCATTGAGCCTGACGTATCCTCCGCCGCTGACCGGGCTGCGGTACAGATTGTAGCCCGCGGCTCCGGACACGGCGTTCCAGCTCAGGTCCACCGTCATGTGATCGGCGGTCGCGGTGAGCTCTGCTGGTGCCGGGGGAGGGGTGAGGTCAGCGCCCCGGGTCTCCATCAGCACGCCGTCGAGCGGGCCGAGCGTGAGGCCGATCCTTCCGTTCCGGACCTGGTACGTGGTGCTGGTGTTCGCGCGGAGCACGGCGAGCGTCGTGCCGTCGGGCAGGTAGCCCGCGACCGGGATGGAGAGGGTCCGGCTCTGCTCGCTCGCGTTGATCGCGACGACGAACGCGGTGTTGCCCTCCTTGCGGCCGTAGGCCACGGTGCGCGCCGAGTCGTCGGCGAGCAGGAACCGCAGGTCGCCGTCCGTGAGCGCGTCGCTCTGCTCCCGGATGTGGATCAGCCCGCGGTAGTACGCGAGCATCTGCTGGTCCGGGCTAGCGTCCTCGCAGCCGGACTGCGGCCCGGTGGCGGTGCAGCCCTGAACGTCCGGCCAGGGGTAGGTCCTGCGGTCGTCGGGATCGTCCGCGCCGGTCATCGCGACCTCGTCGCCGTAGTAGATGGTGGGTGCGCCGGGCATCGTCATCTGGATGAGCGCGGCGAGCTGCTGTCGCTCCTTCCCCTCCGCGAGGTTCGCCGCGTTGAGCTCCTTGTCCTGCCGGTTGTTCGCGCCGGGCGTGAGCACCCACAGTATGCGCGCGGTGTCGTGCGAGTCGAGCAGGTTCATCGCAGTGTAGTACGTCGCATCCGGATCGTCCTCCCTGACCGACTCGAGTCGGTTCACGAAGGAGGTCACGGAGATGGGCTGTCCGCTGCCCGGGAAGCCCTTGGCGTCGTAGCTCCCGGGCGCGAGCAGGCCCACGACCGCGTCGCGGAAGCGATAGTTCATCACGCTGTCCGCGGTGTTGCCGTCGATGTAGGGCAGCACGTCGAACTTCTGCCACAGCTCGCCGATGATGATCGCGTTCGGGTCGGTGGACTTCACCACCTGGCGGAAGCCCTCCCAGAACGGGATGCTCTTCTCGTTCATCACGTCGAGCCGCCAGCCGTCCGCGCCCTGCTCGAGCCAGTACCGCCCGACGCCGTACACGTACTGCTTGACGTCGCTCGTCTCCTGCAGCTGAGGCAGGCTGTCGAACCCTGCCCAGGAGTCGTAGTAGCTGGGGCCGTCGCGCGTGTACGGAGCGCAGGCGGCGGGCTCTCCGGAAGCCGGCTTGCGGAAGTGGAACCAGCTGCGGTACGGCGAGCTGACATCCTCGCACGCCCCATCGAAGGTGCCGCTCGAGCCCGGATACGAGACCTTCGGCCAGTTGTGGTAGCGGTCGAAGATCGGGCTGTCGGACGACATGTGGTTGAACACGCCGTCGAGGATGACCTTCATGCCGGCCTTGTGTGCCTGGGTCACGAGGGTGTGGAAGGTCCCGAGGTCGCCGAGGTAGGGATCAATGATGTGGTAGTCGCGCGTGTCGTAGCGATGGTTCGAGGCCGCCGCGAAGATCGGGTTCAGGTAGATGACGGTCACGCCCAGCGACCTGAGGTAGCTGAGCTTCTGGATCACACCCTCCAGGTCGCCCCCGTAGTAGTCGCGTCCGCGGGGCTGCTCGCTGGTCCCTGGTGGCTCATTGAAGAAGGGGCGCACCGGGCAGGTGGCGTTCTCGTAGCTTCGGCAGTAGCCCTCGGGCAGCTCGTCCCACCTCATCCGGACTATCTGGTCCCACGCCGGCTGGCTCGCCCCGCCCGGGTCACCGTTGGGGTATGCGTAGCGCGGGTCGGTGCTGAGCCTGGGGTTGGAGCTGGACGGGGTCGGGTCGTTCTTCGGGTCGCCGTTGCGGAAGCGGTCGGGGAATATCTGGTACACGACCCCTTCCTTCATCCACTTGATCGGCAGGGTGCTGAAGTCCGGCTGGTACACGGTGATGTCCCAGCCCCAGTCGGGCGAGGTGTTGTACGGCTTGCCCCAGCCGCCGTCGCGCACGTCCGTGTCGTCCTCGTAGTAGACGGTGCGTGTGCCGTCGCGCACGATGAAGCGGTAGTACAGCTCGCCGATCGAGCCGACGGCGATCACGGCCTGCCAGAAGTCGCACTTGAACTGGAGGGAGGGGTCGTAGCAGCTCACGTTCTCCGCGACCGGCTTCATGTCGTAGAAGCGCTCGGTGTTCGTGACCGTGTGGTAGGTGCGCAGGGTAACGCTCTGCACGTCGTCGTGGAAAGTTCGGAAGCGGAGGATCACCTTCGAGTTCGCGGGCACGGCCCCCTGTGGCACGCGGTACAGGGTATCGCGGCTGTCGTGTCCGAGGCCGTCCCAGTAGATGTTGTCGTCGCCCACGGCGGGCGGCTGGGTGCCCGTGACGGTATCGGACACATCGTGGGTCGCGGCGTTGTAGTAGAAGGTGACGGAGTTGTCACTCGCGGCGATCCGGAACGGGACGTTGCTCGCCGGGTAGCTCTCGTCCCAGGAGCGGTTCAGCGCCACCTTGAACTCGTAGCTGCCGACGGGCAGCACTCCGGCGGGCACAGCGTAGCTGTAGGTGCCGTCGCCGTCGGGGTCGCTCATGAGGGTACGGTCGCAGCTCGGCATCCAGTTGTCGGGGCATCCGACGTACGTCTGGAAGCTCCCCGCGACCGTCGCGACGACATCAGACGCACGAGCGAGCTGTGGAGGCAGCATCGTGAACAGCAGCAGGACCAGGGACAGGAGCGCCAGGTGGCGCCTGCGACCGAAAGTGACCATGGGGCCATACCTCGCGATGCGTGGGGTTGGGTGGTCGCCTCGCGGCGATAGCTGGACGATACATCAGACATCATGCCCTGTCAAGAGCACGGCGACGTGCAACGAGCTTGTCACCGCACGCTGAGCCCCGGGCGCGATTCGAGGAAGGGCGGTGGGGCCGGAGCCCGGCTATCGAGGCCGCCTGCGCCAGGCCGCAGCGCCTCCGTGCGATAACACCATTACGATGAGGTATTAGGAGGGCACGAGGGTCTCGACTATCCGCCCGTCTCGGAGGCGGTGGATGACGTCGGCGAACTGCTCGACGAGCGGGTCGTGGGTGGCCACGATGAGCGTCACCCCTTCCTCGTCGACGACCCTGCGCAGCAGCTCCATCGTCTTCGCGCCCGTCTTGCTGTCGAGCTCGCCGGTGGGCTCGTCCGCCAGGAGCACCCTCGGCCGCGTGACGAGGGCGCGCGCTATCGCCACCCTCTGCAGCTGCCCTCCGGACATCTCGTACGGACGGTGGTCGGCCCACTGGGACAGTCCGACGAGCGCGAGCGCCTCCGCCGTCCTGCGTGCCCGCTCGCCCGCGCTCGTACCGCCCGCGATCCTCAGGGGCAGCTCGACGTTCTCCCGCGCCGACAGGATAGGTATCAGCGCGAAGGACTGCATGACGAACCCGTACTCCCTGCGCCTGAGGAGAGTGAGCTCTCGGTCGCTCAGCCCGCTCAGCGGCCTGCCGTTCAGGTACACCTCGCCGCTCGTCGGGCGGTCCAGCCCGCCGATCAGGTTCAGGAGCGTCGTCTTGCCCGAGCCGGAGCGTCCCATCAGGGCGGTGAACGAGCCGGGCGCGACCTCGAGGTCCACCCGGTCCAGGGCGTGCACGGCCTCGTGCCCCATCGGGTACGAGCGACTGGCCTTCTCCAGCCGCACCACCGCCTCGCAGCTCTCGCGCGTGGCCTCGCTCACCGTGGGCCCCGCCCCTTCCGCCCGGGAAGCCGGAGCCTGTCGCGCCATCCCCCGCGCCGCGGCGGCGGGGCGTCCTCGCCCTCCACGAGCCTGTGCACGAGCGGCTGCTCTCCAGGCACCGCCCGCAGCAGCACACCCTCGGCGCGGGACTCGAGCAGCACGCGTCTGCCCATGCCGTACCGCTCGAGCACCTCCTCGGGCATCTGCAGCCTGCCCGCGGGATCCAGCACGGTGTACTCGACCAGCTCGTGTCTGTCCTCCGCGCCCTCCTCCTTAGTCGGATAGCGCAGGATCTCCGTGCTCGTCTTGCCGTCGCGTATGCCCACGACGCGGTCCACGTGACGCGCCACGTCGGCGTCGTGCGAGACGATGACGGCGGTCGTGCCGTAGGTCTCGCTCAGGCGGTGGAAGACGTCGTACACCTGGGCGGAGGTGGCGGAGTCGAGCTCTCCGGTGGGCTCGTCCGCCAGGAGCACGTCCGGGCGGTTGGCGAGGGCCACCGCGATCGCCACGCGCTGCTGCTCCCCGCCGGACATCTCCGCGAGCCTGTGGCCCAGCCTGTGCTCGAGCCCCACGGTCTCGAGGAGCTCTGCGCTCCACCTCCGCCGCTCGGACGGGGAGCGCCCGGCCATCATCATCGGCAGCTCCACGTTCTGCAGCGCTGTGAGGTACGGGATCAGGTTGCGGGCACTCTGCTGCCACACGAACCCGACGCCCTCGCGCCTGTAGCGGTTCAGCCTCCGCTCGCTCAGCTTGAGGAGGTCCATTCCGCCCACGCTCACCCGGCCCGCAGTCGGGCGGTCCAGCCCGCCCAGGATGTTCATCAGCGTGCTCTTTCCCGAGCCCGACCTTCCGACGAGCGCCATCACCTCTCCGCGCTCGACCGTCAGGTCCAGGCCCTGCAGCGCCATGACCTCGACCTGCTCGAGCCGGTAGATCTTCACCAGGTTCTCGCAGACGATCAGGGGCTCCCTCACGCGACCTCTCCCATCTTCACCGCCTGGAAGACCCTCGAGCGCACGAGCATCAGCACGACGATCACGAGCGCGGCGGCGAACAGCACGGCGAAGATCAGGTAGATCAGCCAGACCTGGTCCCAGGCGATCAGCACGAGGAACGGCGGGATGCCCGGGTGCTCCCCGCTCCGCACCTGCAGCAGCAGGATGAACACGCGGCTCACCCCCACGCCGATGGCGGTGCCGGAGAGCAGCCCGACCCCCACGATCAGCGCCTGCTCCCACAACAGCAGCAGCGACATCTGCGGCACCGACAGCCCTATCGCCCGCAGCATTCCCAGCTCGATGAACCGTCTCTGGAACGAGACCATCGAGTACACGAGGAAGCCGAGGCCCGTGAGCAGCGCGGAGGCGAGGAACCCCACCGAGAGCAGCCCGTACAGCCCCTGCCTCTCCGGGCGCTCCTTCGCCTCGACTATCGCCGACGGAGCCTCCTGCTGGACGAACACCCTGAGCCCCAGGCGCGCGGCGTCGGCCTCGATCCGGCCCACGCTCGTGCCGGGGCGGACCTTCAACCATACCTCGTAGGGGAACAGGCCGCCCTCGGCCTGGAACAGGTAGTCGAGGTTCGCGACGAAGAACGGCCCGTCGTCGGGATACAGCGTCGGAAAGTAGTCGAGGAGGCCGACGACGGTGAATCTGGCGTCCCGTGGGTCTCCGAGGTCACGCAGCTCGAGCTCGAGCGTCGAGCCGACGTCGAGCCCGTGTCGCTCGGCGAAGTCGCGGCTCACCAGCACCCCGTTGTCCCTCGCGCCCAGCGCGTTCATGTAGTCGCCGAGGGAGTACGTGGCGTAGTCCCGTCTCCAGCGCACGACCGACGGGAGGTCGAGCCGGTCGATGCCGAGCACCGTGCCGCTCACGCGGCTGTCGGGGAGGATCGCCTCCGTGGCGCCGCGCGAGACCCGCGTCGCCGAGACCACGCCGTCTATCCTGAGGTAGTCGCTGACGGGCAGGAACTCCCAGGAGGTCTGCTCGGGCGCTGGCTGCTGGCCGCCCTCGCCCGTCGTCGCCTTCTGCGCCCCGAGGTCCGCCACGCGCACGTCCGCGCCGGTGTCGTAGTACTCGTCGTCCACGAGCTGGTTGTCCAGGCTGCGCGACATGGAGGCGGTGAAGATCGCCAGGCTGAGCGTGAGGATGAGCAGGAGCAGGGGGCTCGTATACGCGCGAGGCATGCGCGTCATGTACCTGAGTGCGAGCAGCGCGGACACGCCCGGCAGCCGGCTGAGCATCCTGTCTACCGCGATCGCAATCAGTGGGAAGACGCGCAGGGTCAGGAGGCCGAGCGCGAGCAGCCACAGCACGGGAGTGAGCACGAGCAGCGGGTTGCTGAACGGGTCCACCCCCTCGCCCGAGAGCGTCGCCGCAGCCCCGAGGTCGCGCAGCTGCACGTAGCCGAGGTAGGCGGGCACGAAGAGCAGCAGGTCGAGGTACGTTCGCTGCCAGAACGGCTTGTGAGTCGCGCGCGCCCTCTCCCTCTTGTAGGAGATGATCGTGTGACCCGAGGCCGCGAGCGCGGGCACCAGGCTCGCGATCAGGATCAGGCCCGCGACGACGAGCCCCGCGACCACGCTCTCGGGCGAGACGTACACCGGCACGCCTCCCGAGAGCCCGAAGCTCAGGAACGAGTGCGTGCGCACCATCAGCGCCGCGGCGAGCCACCCCAGCCCGAGCCCCACGACGAGCGCGATCCCGGCCAGCCCCATCCCCTCGAGCAGGTAGATGCCGAGCACTCCCGTGCGGGAGATGCCCCGGCTGCGCAGGACGGCGATCTCGTTCTGCTGCCTCTGCACGACGAGCCCCGTGACCATCACTATGAAGTACGCCACGAGCAGCACCATCGGCGTGGAG
This sequence comes from Chloroflexota bacterium, assembly GCA_902810765.1. Lineage (GTDB taxonomy): Bacteria > Chloroflexota > Chloroflexia > Thermobaculales > Thermobaculaceae > CADDYR01. Next base: position 487 of record CADDYR010000138.1, on the reverse strand, counting down.
AAGAGCACCAGGCTGGCCGTGAGGATCAGCACCTTCTCGTACTCGCTCTCCAGCGCGTTCTCGGGCGAGACCTGCAGCTCGGTCCCGGGCAACAGCTCGTTCGCCCGGGACTCGACCGCCTGGATCCGGCCGACGAGCGCCGGCACGTCGCGGCTGCGGACTCCCGAGCCGTCCATCACCAGGTACCACATCGCCTCCCCGAGCGCGTGGCGGCCCTGGGGCATCACGACCGCCCGGAACGTCCGCTCCGGCATCAGGAGCGTGTCCTCCAGCGCCTCCGGGCGGATGAACCAGTACGGCTCGTTCGCGTTCCGCGGCTCCCACACCCCGGCGATGCGCACGGTCAGCTGGACCGGCCGGGAGGACGTGAGCGAGCCCATTATCTTGTACTCCTCGCCCACCTCCATCCCGAGCTCGTTCGCCAGCTGCGAGCTCACCATCACCTCTGCTGGGGAGTTGGGGGCGGTGGAGGGGCGCGGGAGGGAGC
>CADDYR010000137.1 GCA_902810765.1 Chloroflexota bacterium | reverse complement strand
GGCCGGGTGGCGGGGGGCCCGAAGGCTGGGTGGCCACTCGGGAGACGCCGGTGGTGGGCGCCTTGCCTTTGTTGGACGAGCCGGCGTTGCCGCCGCACGCGGCGAGCGCCGTGGCTGCCGCGGCCACCGCCGAGAGTCGGAGGAAGTCGCGGCGTGCGAGTCGGTCGTGTCTCTCCATGGTGCGTCACTCCTGGGCGTGAGCAAACGATTACTGTAAACGATTACCAGACCCGATTATAATCCGGAGTAGAATACGACGCAAGCCCTCGACCAGGGCTGTCTCGATCACCACACGAGAGGGAGCCGACATGAACGACCGCCCGGACCACAAGAAGCTCAGGCTGCGCGAGGTGGCGCTCGCCGCCGGGGTCTCCACGGCCACCGTCTCGCGCGTGCTCAACGACGTGCCGAACGTCCGGCCCGAGTACCGCGAGAGGGTGCTCGAGGCGGTCCGGGACCTGGGCTACCGGCCCAACCGGCTCGCCCGGAACCTGCGCCACCAGAAGGCGGAGATGATCGGCGTCATCGTGTCGGACATCGAGAACCCCCACTTCAGCCAGATGGTCAGGACGATCGAGGACGTGGCCTTCCAGAGCGGGTTCCGGCTGCTGCTGTGCAACTCGGACGAGACCGCCGAGAAGCAGCGCGCCTACCTCGACGTCATGGCCGACGAGCGCGTGCTGGGCGTCATCATGGCCCCCTCCGAGGCGGACAGCCCACAGATCGGGCGGGTGCTCGACCTCGGCATCCCCATAGTCGCCCTCGACCGCGAGGTGACCGATCCGCGCGCCGACACGGTGGTGGTCGACAACTTCGGCGGGGTCCGGCGCGGCGTGGAGCACCTCATCGCCGACGGGCACACCCGGATAGGCTTCGTCGGCGGGCGGCCCGAGATCGCGACCGGCGCCGAGCGCCTCGCGGGCTACGAGCGGGCGATGCGTGAGGCCGGGCTCATACCCCGGACGCTCCCCGGGCACTTCCGGATCGAGGGAGGACGGAGGGCCGCCGAGGAGCTGCTCGACTCGGGCGAGCTCACTGCCCTCGTGATCGCGAACAACCTGATGGCGGTGGGCGCGCTCGAGGCGGTCCGGTCGAGGGGATTGAGGGTGCCCGACGACGTCGCAATCGTCGCCGTGGACGACCCCTTCTGGGCAGAGCTGATCTCCCCGCCGCTCACCACGCTCGCTCAGCCGGTGCGCGAGATCGCCGACCGTGCGATCCGCATGCTGCTCGGGCGTGTGCGTGGGGAGCGGGAGGAGCCGGAGAGGGCCGTGTTCGAGTTCGAGCTCAGGGTCCGGCAGTCCTGCGGCTGCGGGGGGCGGAGCCACCCCGAACCGGCCGCACGGCGCTGAGGGCGACAGCCTCCCGGGCTCAGTCGTGGGTGGCCGCCCTGCTCAGGGGGCAGGAGGCGCACAGGCGCTGGGCGCAAAACCGTCGGTGGAGGTGCAGCAATCCCTGCTGGTGGCGGGCGCGACTGAGCAGGCGGCTGCCCCGAGGCACGACCAGGTGCTCGCGCATCGAGCGCTCGACGCGGCTGATGGCCCCGCGCGGTAGCTCCCGCCAGCTCTCGAGCCCGAGCCTCTCCAGCTCCTCATCCCCCTCGCGCCTGGCGAGCGCGACCGCGAACGGGAGCACGACGTTGCAGGCCGCGTCCACCGCGCGATCCGCCCCGATGAGCGAGCCGCTGTCCTCCGCTCTCACCAGGAGCCGCGCGGTGGGGTGCAGACCGAGTGCCAGAGGCTCGCGCGCGAGGTAGCCCGCGAGGTCGCCTCCCGAGCGGGCCAGGACGTGCGAGATGCCCCACATCCGCCGCAGGGGATGGTTCGCGGGCCTGACCCTCGCCAGGCTCCACTGCTGAGGGCTCAGCGCCGCCTCCCGCCTCCGCTCGGGCACGAGGCCGGAGGCCGCGCCGAGCACGCTCGCGATCCTGATCTCGTCCAGCCCGGCGAGCGCCTCGAACGGGACCGCGTCGGCGAGCAGCCTGAACCCGAGCTTGTTCTCGGAGTAGCCCATGCACTCCATCAGTGCCGCGTACAGCACCTGGTCCGGCGGGCCGCACTCCAGGTCTCCCTCGAACACCGCGCACCGCGCCTCGAAGCGCGCGTCGCCCGCGGCCTCGATGATCCGTACCGCCTCCCGCGCGGACGCCGTAGTCCGGAACACGGAGCAGGGCGAGCCGTCGAGGCCGCCGGGATCCGGCAGCTCGGCGAGCTCCCGAGGGTGGACGAATCGTCGCAGCTCGAGCACCGGCGCGGGGTGGGGAATGGCCGTGTCCGCCTCCCAGACGACGTGCAGGATCACCCGCTCGTACGTGGGGTTCTCGGAGTGGCCGTGCTCCGCCCAGGCCGAGGAGCGGACGTGCACCTCCACGTCCCCCCTCACCGGTCTGCCGTTGCCGAGCACGAGGATCGCGTTGCGGAAGTCCGGCCCGAAGCCGTAGCTCCACTGGCCGCGGTAGATCACCTCGATCGTGCGGCCGTCGAGCGTGCGGGAGTCCGGGGGCAGGCGGCCGGAGCTCCAGAACCTGCTGAGCGACATCTCGTCGGGCTGGGCCGGGACGGGGTGCGAGGAGCCGGGCGCCGGTTCCGCGAGCGACTGCATCTCTCACTCCTCGGTGGAGGTTGGTCGGTCACCGCATATGGTAACAGGGTTCGGGTTACGGCGCGAGGTGCGGACGCCGGGGATCGCCGCCCGAGGTCGAGCGGGGGGCTGAGGGGATCTGTCCTGATCCCGGCGAGTCAGGGCGACGAGGGCTGGTGGGCGACGGTGAGCTCGGGGGTGATGCTGCCCTGCGCGATCGCGCGGATGATGTCGCTGCGGGTAATGATCCCCACGAGCGTGTTGCTCGCGTCCACCACGGGGATGCGGTTGATGCGGTTGCGGCTCATCAGGCAGCAGACCTCCTCGGCGGAGGTATCCTCGGTCACGGAGATGACCTTGCGGTGCATGACGTCGCCGACCCGGGCGCCGCGCTTGCTGATGACGTCGGCCTCGCTGACGATGCCGATCATCTCGCCGGAGTCGCCGACCACGGGCGCCCCGCTGATCCCGCCCTCGGTGAGGACGCGCGCCAGCTGCTGCATCGTGTCGTCCGGCGATACCGTGATCACCCTGCGTGTCATGATGTCCTTGGCCTGCATCTGATAGCCTCCAATCGTCGGCCGCTCCGGTGCTGCGGCGTCGCTCGGGGAGCCTCGCTCAGGTCTGGTGGACGAAGTCGGTTATAAAGCTGCGTGCTGCGGCCCGTGCTTTGCCGCCCCGGGTAGAGCCCCTGTTGCCGGATTATAGCAGACATAGCGCGGGGCGGGAGAAGTCGTTCCTGGCGCTTCTCCCGCCCCGCGATCCTACAGCGCGCTCAGTCTGTCCTCGAGCAGCCGGGCGCGCTCCTCGGCGACGGCCAGCCGCGCGCGCTCGCGCTCGACGACGTGCTCGGGCGCGCGGCGGGTGAACTGCTCGTTCGAGAGCAGCCCGCGGGCGCGCTCGGCCTCGGACCTCGCCGCCGCCAGGTCCGCCTCGAGCCTCCTGCGCTGCTCCTCCGGGTCCACCATCCCCGCGAGCGGCAGGTACACCTGGACGTCCGAGGCCACCACGAGCGAGAGGGCGTCCTCAGGTGGAGACGTAACTTCGCTCTGGATCTCGAGACTCCCCGGCTCGATCCGTGCGAGCCTCGAGATGACGTCCGCCTGCCCGAGGAGGGCGTCCGCGGCCGTGCCCGCTGCGATCGTCGCAGGGATGAGCCGGGCCGGCGGCACGTCGTGCTCGGCTCGGGCGTTGCGCACCGAGCGCACCACCTCGATCAGCAGCTCGAACTCCCGCTCGGCCCGCTCGTCGCGCTCGCCCGGCTCGGGCCAGGGTGCGACTATGAGCGCGTCCCCCCGGTGCGGCAGGTGGTGCCACAGCTCCTCGGTGACAAACGGCATGAACGGGTGCAGCAGGCGCAGGATGCGATCGAGTACGTACACGAGCGTCTGCTGTGTGCTCCGGCGTGCCGTCTCGTTCGTGCCGCCGAGCGCTACCTTCGTCGCCTCGAGGTACCAGTCGCAGTACTCGGACCACACGAACTCGTACAGCCTGCGGCCCGCCTCGTTCAGCTGGTACCGCTCGAGCATGCCCGTGACCTCGGATGTCGTCGCGCTCAGCCTGCTGAGTATCCAGCGGTCGGCGAGAGAGGAGCCGTCCTCTCCGGGCGGCGCGATCGAGCCGTCGTCCGCGAGCTCGATCTCCACGCCCGCCGTCGCCCTCAGCACGTAGCGCGTGGCGTTCCAGATCTTGTTCGCGAAGTTGCGCATGGACTCCACGCGCTGGACGCTCAGCTTGAGGTCGGAGCCCACGGGGCCGGCGGTGACGAGCGCTAGCCGGAGCGCATCGCTGCCGTACTCGGCGGTCACGATCGTCGGGTCTATGCCGTTGCCCTTGCTCTTGCTCATCCTCTGGCCCTGCGCGTCGCGCACCTGACCGTGCAGGTACACGTCCGGGAAGGGCGCCTGGCCCATGAACTCGAGTCCGGAGAAGATCATCCTGTGGACCCACAGGAACAGGATGTCGTACCCGGTCTCCATCACGGAGCTCGGATAATATCTCTCGAGGTCCTCGGTCTCGTCCGGCCAGCCGAGCGTCGAGAACGGCCAGAGCGCGGCGCTGAACCAGGTATCGAGCACGTCGGGGTCCTGGTGAAGGCTCGTGCCGCCGCAGCGCTCGCACCTCTCGACCGACTGCTCGACGCTCACCGTGGCCTCGCCGCACTCGTCGCAGTACCACACGGGGATCCTGTGCCCCCACCAGAGCTGGCGGGAGATGCACCAGTCGTGCTCGTGCTCGACCCAGCTCACGTAGGCCGACCTGAACCGCTCGGGGATGAACCTGACCCTGCCCTCCTGAACGGCCCTGAGGGCGGGCGCGTTCAGGGGGGCCATCCTCACGAACCACTGCTCGCTGATCATCGGCTCGACGACCGTGCCACAGCGGTCGCACCGGCCCACCGAGAGCGTGTGGGGCTCGGTGCGCACGAGGTACCCCTCGCGCTCGAGCCTCGCGACGACCCCCTTCCGCGCCTCGGAGATCGTCCGGCCCTCGAACTCGGCGGCGTTCTCGTTCATCGTGCCGTCGAGGTTCATCACGTTCACGGCGGGCAGGCCGTGGCGCTGGCCGATCTCGAAGTCGTTGGGGTCGTGGGCGGGCGTGACCTTCACCGCGCCCGTGCCGAACTCCGGGTCCACCGCCGGGTCGGCCAGGATCGGGAGCGTCCGGCCGATGATCGGCAGCGTGGCCGACCGGCCCACTAGGTCCCTGTAGCGCTCGTCGTCGGGGTGAACGGCCACCGCGGTGTCGCCCAGCATCGTCTCGGGCCGGGTCGTGGCGACCTCGATGAATCGGTCGGTGCCCTCGATCGGGTAGCGGATCGTCCACAGGCTCGACTGCTCCTCCTCGTGGTCCACCTCGAGGTCGGAGAGCACGGTCCGGCATCGAGGGCACCAGTTGATCAGGCGCTTGCCGCGGTAGATCAGCCCCTTGTCGTACAGCTGCCTGAACGCCGTGCGGACGGCCCGGGCGGGGCCGGGGTCCATCGTGAACGTGAACCGCGACCAGTCGCAGGACGCGCCGAGGATGCGGAGCTGCTCCCGGATGCGCCCGCGGTACTGGTCCATGAAGGTCCACATCCGCTTGAGGAACCTCTCGCGTCCGAGGTCCTGGCGCGTGACGCCCTCCTCGAGGAGCTCGCGCTCCACCACCCACTGGCCGCCTATACCCGCGTGGTCGGCGCCGGGCAGCCAGAGCGTGGGCCTGCCCTGCATCCTGCGCCAGCGGACGAGGATGTCCTCGACGGCCACGAACAGTGCGTGGCCCATGTGCAGCTCGCCGGTCACGTTCGGTGGCGGCATTATGATGACGAACGGCTCTCCCGTGCCGCGGGGGGCGAAGTAGCCGTGGTGGTCCCACCAGTCGTACCAGCGGGACTCGACCTCGTTCGGTCTGTAGGTCCTGGCGATCTCCCCGGTTGTCTGCATAGGTCCCGACTCCTAAAACGCAGCGCACCCTCCGCCCGAAGGACGGAGGGTGCGCTCTCCGTGGTACCACCTTGGTTCGGCATCCCCACGAGGGGACGCCCTCTCGCAGGCTGTATCGGGCCCTCCCGGGCGGCTTGAGCGCCCCCGACGGGGGGCGGTTCGGCCTGCCGGCTCACGGGCGACGTTCGGCGATCCGCCTGCTCACGACGGGCTCTCAGCCGGTGACCCGTCCTCTCTGTCGAGCGCGCGACCGCCTACTCCTCCCGGTCGACGCCTTCTGCTTGCAACTGCCATTCTACGCGCCGTGCGCCGTGATGTCAACTTCCGCGGGGTCGCCCTGTCGGCCTGGATACCGGTGAGGCACCTGGACTATGCTGGAGAGCGGCATCCTGAACCCGCAGGAGGGGGTATATGGACACGAGGCGCTCCGACCCCGAGCGCACGGGCGCGGCGTTCGTGAGCGACGCGGTGGACATCGAGGCGCAGACGCAGCCCAACGGGGTCGAGCTGACCCTGAGCGCCATATGGCGGTTCCTGGACCAGGGGGCGATCGGCTTCGACAACGAGGATCGCAGGCTTCCGGAGACCGAGCCGATCGAGTTCGACTCGGACGGCTGGGCATACCTGCCGGCCGGAGCGTACAAGATCAGGTTCAACGAGACGGTCACGGTGCCCCACGACAGGTTCGCGATCGCGCGCCCGCGCTCCAGCCTGCTCAGGATGGGCGTATCCTGCCCCTCTGCACTGTGGGACTCGGGGTTTACAGGCAAGGGCGAGGGGCTGCTCGTGGTGCACAACCCGTTCGGGGCGCGGATGCGCAGGAACGCGCGGCTGGTCCAGCTGGTGTTCTTCGAGCTGGAGGAGCCCGTGAAGAGGCCGTACGACGGCGGGTACCAGAACACCGGATTGGAAGGATAGGGTCGCGCCCCCCTCCTAATATATCGTTGCCCCGAGCAAACGCTTTGCCCACGTTGTCGCCATGAGAGCATTACTCTTCGTGAGCTACGCTGCACCGCGGGACGCAGCATCAGGGGCGCCGTTCTGATGGGGCGAGTGCCCCAGCAGCAGGGCGGGGATGAGTGCGAGCGTGGTGAAGCCCTCCGACCACCAAAAGGTGTGGTCGAACGCTGTTGCCCGTTCGGTGATGCTGGCAGCGATGTGGCTGGCGAGTTGCTGCTGGAGGATGATAGCCAGGACCGCGGCTCCGAATGCTCCACTGATCTGCTGCACGATCCTGATCACACTGCTGGCGTGGGGTATCTGCTCCCCTCGTAGCCCCTGGTAGGCAGCGGCGATGACTGGGATGTTGACCGCTCCGAGGCCAGCGCGGGGGGCAATAGTATCAGCCCCAAGACATCAAGCCGTTGCTTGCCATGTGGCGGGACAGTGGGCAAGCCGCGCCAGGCCAGCACCGGTGCTGCCACACAGATGGGGACATTGAAGTAGAAGATCCAGCGCCAGGAGAGGTTACCGACGATCATACCGCCCAGCACCGGGCCGAGGATCGGCCCCACCAGCGCGGGTGTGGTGACCACAGCCATCAGCCGCCCCAGCCTACGCCCACCGGCTGCTTGGACGATCAGCGTCTGTACGATCGGCATCATTAGGCCGCCACCGATACCTTGCAGTACCCGGAAGGCGATCAGGCTACTGATGTTCCACGCTGCGCCCGACAGTACCGAGCCGACCAGAAACAGCGCCACGCCGAGCATCCACATCCGCTTGCCACCGAATCGCGCCACACTCCAACCGGATAGCGGAATCACCATGCCCAGCGCCAGCAAATATCCTGTGACAACCCACTGGATGGCCGTCACCGAGGTGTGCAGATCGCGGCCGAGCGTGTCGACGGCCACGTTGACGATCGTGGTGTCGAACAGCGGCGCGAGAGCGCCGACCAGGGTGAAGGTGGAAATCAGTGGCGAGCGGAGAGGCCATGCTACCCGAACGTCCCATTCCCGCCGTGTGAGAAATTCGCGCACAGGAACGCGGCGCCGAGGCGAGCCCCTCGAGGCCGCCATTCTTCAGGCCGCCTGGGATGAGCTGGCCGCTGTCGGCTACATCCATCTGACGATGGAGAGAGTTGCTGCTCGGGCCGGAACGAGCAAGGCCGTGGTATACCGCCGCTGGCGCAATCGGGCTGAACTCGTGATCGCGGCTATACGACAATGCGGGCCGGTGCTTTCAGGTGAGGTTCCGGATACCGGTGATCTGCGCGGCGATGTTCTCGCTCTGCTCCGTCGGACGTCACGGCGCCTCGAGGAGATCGGCGTGGAGACTATACACGGCCTGATGGCCGAGTACTATTTTGGCAACGTCGAGGTCTCCTCGTATCTTCAGGGTCGGCAGGTTGGTTATGAAGTAATGATGACCATCCTCAAACGCGCCGCCGAACGAGGAGAGGTTCACCTCGACAAGATCACCCCACGGATAGCGTCTCTCCCCATCGACCTGGCTCGCCACGAGCTGCTCCTCACCCACACACCGGTGCCCGAAACCACCATAGTCGAGATCGTGGACGACATCTTCTTGCCTCTGGTTCGCACCTGATCCGGTGCCCGCTTTCAGAGCGACCGTGCCCCGCCATTCATCGAATCGGCCTCCGGCTCGCTGGTCGGAGTGCGCTGGCGACCTCTAGAGCGGCTGGTCGTTACTGGTGGTGCCGGAGGTGCAGGTGCTGGCGCAGCTTGCTGAGCAGGAGGTGTCGTGGCACGGGCTTCTCCAGGTAGTCCTGGCAGCCCGACTCGAACGCGCGGCGCCGGTCCTCGCGCCCCACTCGCGAGGCGGTCAGCGCGATGATCGGGATGTCGCGCGTCCCGGGGCGTGACCTGAGCTCGGAGGTCGTCTGGTAGCCGTCCATCCGCGGCATGTGGAGGTCGAGGATGATCAGGTTCGGGCGCTCGCGCTCCGCGAGCCTGAGCGCCTCCTCGCCGCTCGAGGCGGTCAGCACCTCGTACTCGCCATCGAGCTCGATCGTGTCTCGCAGCAGCTCTCTGCCGATGGCATTGTCGTCTACTACAAGTATCTTAGCCGTGGTCATAGTCGCGCCAACTCGACCCAACCCGTCCAAGCCTCATTATACTCCCGGCATGGCCGGGTTACGTCAGGCGGACGAGGACCTGGTACGCCTCCGTGTACAGCCCGGGGAGCTCGCGGGCGAGCACGAGCAGGTTGCCGCCCGAGGGCTCGACGTGCCTGAAGATGTCGAACAGCCGCAGGTGCTTCGGACTGGCCTGCTTCGCCGCGCCGTAGAGCTTCAGCGACTCGGTGTAGGGGATGATGTCGTCGTGGCGGTCGTGCATGACGAACAGCTCGGTGCGCAGCCGGACGATGTGCGTCGAGGGAGAGACTCGCGCGAGGTACGTCCGCACGTTAGGGGGGAGCTGGCCCAGCAGCTCCGTCTCCCTCCGTGGATCGTGGTTGGCGAGCAGCCGCGCGACCCTCTGCCCCTCGGGGCTGAGGCCACGCGGTATGCTGGTCGTCCTGCGCTCGAAGAGGGGCCCGAGCAGCTTGCGATCTCCGTGCGGCACGAGCGGCAGCAGCGTGTTCTCGAGCACGTCCACGGTGACGGGCTGCGGCACCCATCGCTCCCATCTGCCGTTCACCGGGATGCGCTCGAGCGTGGCAGCGCTCAGCACGTCGCGGGCGTCGTAGTAGCTCCCGAACAGCACGAGCAGGCGAACCTGCTTCGAGATCTCGGAGCCCTCTGCGGCGACCGCGCAGAGCGACCCGCCGACGCTGATGCCCAGCATCGAGACACGGGCAGGGTTCACGTAGGGGCGCGACCGCAGATACCGGAACGCGGCGGTGACATCCCGGGAAGCGTCCTCGGGGATGCGGTACTCGCCCAGCACCTTCGACTCGGGCACCATCACGACCACGCCCGAGCGCGCGAGCCCGTTCGCGAGGCGCACGAGCGAGGGGTCGTTCCAGTATGGCCCCACCCCGATGTACAGCAGCATCGCGCCGTGCCTGCCGCCCCCCGCCGGGCGGTAGACCTCGGCCACGCGCTCGGAGCCCCCGGAGGGATACCGCACCTTCTCCCGGACGGGCTCGGGTGTGAACCAGCGCAGCGGGTACGCGGGAGAGGAGGGAAAGACCTCGATCATCAGCCCCGCGCTCTTCAGAGCCGTCCGGCCCGGGTGGGTGAGCACGCAGGCTGCGATGAGGGTGATCAGCAGGACGGCGAGCGCGCGGGCTATGCGGCCGCGTCTGCGCTTCACATCGTTCCCGCCCGGGCTACCGCCACTCCACGAGGCTGCGGCCGGTCATATCGGGGTGCGGCTCGAGGCCGATCAGCTCGAGGAGGGTGGGTGCCACGTCCGCGAGTTTCCCGCCGGACCTCAGCGCCCTCGCCTCCGGAACTCCCACCAGCGCGCACGGCACGGGGTTCGTCGTGTGGGTGGTGCAGGGGCTGCCGTCCTCCATGAGCATCTGCTCGGCGTTGCCGTGATCCGCGATGATGAGCGCGCACCCGCCCCTCGAGAGCGCCGCGTCCACCACCCGCCGCACGCCGTCGTCCACCGCCTCGCACGCCCTGATCGCCGCGGGGATGACGCCTGTGTGGCCGACCATGTCCGGATTGGCGAAGTTCACCACGACGAGCGCGTCGTCCGCCGTGCGGATACGCTCCGACACGGCCTCGGCCACCGCGGGCTCGTTCATCTCCGGCTGCAGGTCGTAGGTGGGCACTTTCGGGGAGGGGATGAG
>CADDYR010000136.1 GCA_902810765.1 Chloroflexota bacterium | reverse complement strand
CTGCACGAGCTGCTCCATCAGCGGTCCGGCCTGCTCCCGGGCGGCCATCCCGGCCGCGAGCGTCGCCTCCGCGCCGCGCTGCACGCGCGGTCTGGCGGCCTCGACCCCCTGCCGTATCCTGGGCGCAGCAGCCTCCCTCGCCCTCTGCAGCGCCGGGCCGGCCTGCGATCTAGCGGCCTCCATCGCGGGGAGCGCCGTCTCGCTCACCTTCCGGAAGGTCGCCCTCAAGTCCTCGGGAGTCCCGGCCGTGGCCCTGGCGGGCGCCTCCCGCGCCAGCTCCGCCGCACGCCGCAGCCCCCTCTGCACCTCCTCGCGGCCGAGCCAGTCCACCACGGCGTCGGGAACCTCGATCCTGATCTCCCGCATCTCGATCTCCGGCCTGAGCGTCTTGATCTCTGCCATCGCTCCTACCTCTCCTGCTACGACGACTGCTGCAGCAGCCCCGCGAACTCCCGCGCGAGCTCGCTCCGCTGCTCCGGGGTCAGGTCCGTCACGAGCGTGCGCAGCGCCTGCCTCAGCAGCTCCATCCGCTCCTCGGGGCCGGTGCTCCTCAGGAACTCCTCCTGGGCACTGCTGAGCATCTGCCGCTTCTGCTCCGGGGTCATGCCCTTGATGAAGTTGCCGATCATACCCTCGACGAAGCTCACGTTCTTCCCCTCCTCACGGGTGCGTTCCTAGCAATCCTCCTGCCAACGGACGGATCGCGGACTCGATTGTAACCCGTTCCGGCCCTATTTGCGTCCGCGATCCGGGACGCGCTATACTCGCCAGACTCGACGTATAATCCCAGACTGGGAACACGCGCGCGCGATATGCGATTCGGAGTCATCAGCGACATACACTCGAACCTGATCGCCCTCGACGCCGTGCTGGATTCCATGGGCTCGGTGGACCAGTACTGGTGCCTCGGGGACGTGGTCGGGTACGGACCGGAGCCCAACGAGTGCATAGAGCGCCTGCTCGAGCTGGACCACGTCGCGGTCGTGGGCAACCACGACGCCGCGGCGATCGGCGCCGCCTCGCCCCGCCTCTTCAATGGAGAGGCCCGCAGGGCGGTCGAGTGGACGGCCCGCGTGCTGACGAAGGAGAGCGCCGAGTACCTCAGGTCGCTGCCCGAGCAGATGGAGCACGATCAGGTGCTGCTCGTCCACGGCTCGCCGCGCGACCCCATCTGGGAGTACGTGACCAGCCGCGGCCAGGCCGCAGACGCGTTCGCGGCGAGCGAGGTGCAGTACCTGTTCGTCGGCCACACGCACATCCCCCTCGTGTTCGTGCAGGACTCCCAGGGCAAGGTCCTCAGCGGCGCCCCCGAGGACGACCTGACGCTGCGCCTGGGGAGCGAGCGCCTGCTGATCAATCCGGGCAGCGTGGGCCAGCCGAGGGACGGCGACCCCCGAGCGGCCTACGCGATCGTGGACTCGGACCGGATGCTCGTCGAGTTCCACCGGGTCGAGTACGACGTCGAGGAGGCCCAGCGTAGGATGAAGACGATGGGGGCGAGCGAGTGGCTCACCTCGAGGCTGGCGTACGGACGGTAGACCACCCCTGGGAGATGAGGCGCGAGCGATGAAGGTTGTGATTCTCGGATGCGGCAGGGTCGGGAGCACGGTCGGCAGGATGCTGGACGAGCGCGGTCACGCGGTGACGATCATAGACCGCAACGAGCAGCAGTTCAAGAGGCTCGGCGAGAGGTTCAGGGGCGAGACGATCCGGGGGGTCGGCATTGACGAGGACGTGCTGCGGCAGGCCGGGCTGGAGAGCGCAGACCTGTTCGTCGCGGTCACCAACGGTGACAACACGAACATCATGGCCTCGCAGATCGCGAAGGAGGTCTTCGGGGTCGCGCACGTGATCACCCGGATCTACGACCCAGTGCGCGAGCAGCTGTACCAGGGCCTCGGCCTGGACACCTACTGCCCGACCACGGTGCAGTCACAGCTGATAGTGGACAAGATCCAGGAGCGCGCCGCGGCCCGGCCGCGGCCGTAGGAGGCGGCCATGTACATCATAGTCGTGGGCGGAGGCAAGGTCGGGTACTACCTCACGAAGACCCTCGTGAACGAGGGCTACGAGGTGCTGCTGGTCGAGAAGAACCCCGAGAAGGTGCGCATCTACTCTGAGCGGTTCGGCGAGGTGTGCATGCAGGGGGACGGCGCGGAGGCCCGCACGCTCGAGGAGGCCGGAGCCGCGCGCGCGGACGTGGTCATCGCCGTGACGGGCGACGACGAGGACAACCTGGTCATCTGCCAGATGGCGAAGCGCAAGTTCGGGGTGGGCCACACGATCGCGCGCGTGAACAACCCGAAGAACGAGGAGATATTCAAGCGGCTCGGGATCGACACGACCGTCTCGGTCACGAACATCATCCTGAGCTACATCGAGCAGCGCCTGCCCGATCGCGAGCTCAGCCACCTCGTGACGCTCACTCACTCCGACCTCGCGATCGTGGAGGCGAGGGTGACCGCCCGCAGCCCCTACGTCGACCGGCCTCTGGGCGAGGTGTCCCTGCCGCGCGACGTGGCACTGAGCGCGATCATCCGGAACGGCGACCTGCTCATCCCCGGGCCGGACACGCGCCTCGAGCCCGGAGACGACGTGATCGCGCTCACGAACCGGGCGAGCGAGGAGGAGCTGCGCGAGGCCCTGTCCCGATAGGGACTCGCGCTCCCTACGGATACAGCCCTCGGAGCTGTGTGGCCTCCGCCACGCGGCTCACCGCGAGCAGATACGCGCCGGTCCTCATCGAGACGTCCTCCGCGCGCGAGCGCTCGAGCACCTCCTGGAAGCTCTGCCTCATGAGCAGGCGCAGCTTCGCGTTGATCTCCTCCTCCGTCCAGAAGAACGCCTGCTTGTCCTGCACCCACTCGAAGTAGCTCACCGTGACGCCCCCGGCGTTCGCGAGAATGTCAGGGATCACCACCACTCCGTTCTCCGCCAGGATCTCGTCCGCCTCGGGCGTGGTCGGCCCGTTGGCTCCCTCCGCGACGATCCTCGCCCTGACGCGGCTCGCGTTCGCCTCGGTTATCTGGTTCCCCAGCGCCGCGGGCACGAGCACGTCGCACTGGAGGGTGAGCAGCTCCTCGTTCGTGATCGGCTCCGAGTCGGGCAGCCCGCGCAGCGAGCCGTTCGCACGACTGTAGTGATACGCCTCCGTCGGGTCTATGCCGTGCGGGTTGTACACCCCTCCGGTGTGGTCGCTGACCGCGATGATGCGGCAGCCGCACTCGGAGTGGAGCAGCCGCGCGGCGACGGAGCCGACGTTCCCGAATCCCTGGACCGCGACGGTCGCGCCCTCCAGGGCCAGCCCCATCTCGCGCGCCATCTCCTGGACGACGTACATCACCCCGCGGCCGGTGGCGTCGGCGCGCCCCTCCGAGCCGCCGATGTTGATCGGCTTGCCCGTTACCACGCTCGGGATGCTGTAGCCCTGGTGCATGCTGTAGGTGTCCATCATCCACGCCATCGTCTGCGCGTCCGTGTTCACGTCCGGCGCGGGGATGTCGCTGTCCGGGCCGATGATGATGCTGATCTCGCTCGTGAACCTGCGCGTGAGCCCCTCGAGCTCCCGCCTGGACATGCGCTTCGGGTCGCACACCACCCCGCCCTTCGCCCCTCCGAAGGGCAGACGCAGCACCGCGCACTTCCAGGTCATCCACATCGCGAGCGCGCGCACCTCGTCCAGGCTTACCTCTGGGTGATAGCGGACGCCGCCCTTCGCGGGGCCCCTGCCGAGGTTGTGCTGCACCCGGTAGCCGGTGAAGATCTCGACGGAGCCGTCGTCCATCTTCACGGGGAAGTGGACGGTGAGCTCGCGCTTCGTCACGCGCAGCACCTGCCTGAGTCTGTCGTCCAGGCAGAGGCGGTCGGCCGCTATATCGAACTGTCTCTGAGCTATCGCGTACGGGTTGGGGTTCTGGGTGTCGGGCAGTAGTACCTGCGCCATCTCAATCCTCCTGAGCTACGGATCGGTCGTCAGACACCTCACCGTGCTCCGGAGGTCCGGCGCCAGCGTAATCGAGCATCTCCTCCCCTTCGGCAGCCCGCCGCTCAGTCGCTCGCGGCGAGCTCCCTCTCGAGTAGTGTGCGGACGACGTCCGCCTTCGCGGTGCCCCTGGTCTGCCTCATCACCTGGCCGATGAGGAACCCTATCGCCTGCTTCTTGCCGCCCCGGTAGTCCTCCACGGCCGCCGGGTTCTCCTCGATCGCCCGCCGCACGGCACCGGAGAGCTGGCTCTCGTCGCTGACCTGCAGGAGACCCCTCTCCCGCGCGAGCGCCCTCGGCGAGCGGCCGCTCCGGAAGGCGTCTTCGAGCAAGAGGCGTGCCGAGCCCTGGTTGACCTCCCCGCCGTGCACCATCCCCACGAGCTCGGCCATGAGATCGGGCGAGAGCTTCGACCCGCTCAGGTCGCCGTCCTCGCCCTTCGCCAACCTGAAGAGGTCGCCCGTGATCCAGTTCGCGGCGAGCTTCGGGGGAACGCCGTCGCCCAGGCGTGCCACCACCGCCTCGAAGTAGTCGGCCGTGTCCCGCGAGCCGGTGAGCACCTCGGCGTCGTAGGCGCTGATGGCGTACTGCTCGGCGAGCCTGTCCCGACGGGCGTCGGGCAGCTCCGCGACGTTGCCCTGAGTCTGCCGTCGGCGCTCGTCGGAGATCACCAGCGGCGGGAGGTCGGGCTCCGGGAAGTAGCGGTAGTCGTCGGCGTACTCCTTCCGGCGCTGGGGCAGCGTGACCTGCGCGGCCTCGTCCCAGCCGCGGGTCTCCTGCGAGATCCGGCCGCCCGAACGCACCACCTCGAGCTGGCGCGCGATCTCGTGGTCCAGGGCACGCTCGACGCTGCGGAAGCTGTTCATGTTCTTGATCTCGACCTTCGGGCCGAGCTCCTCCGAGCCCCTCGGGCGCACCGAGACGTTCGCGTCCACCCGCAGCGCGCCCTCCTCCATGTTCCCGGTGCTCGCGTCTATGTAGCGCAGTATCTGCCGCAGCTTCTGCGCGTACGCCCGGGCCTCAGCCCCGGAGTGCAGGTCTGGGGCGCTGACTATTTCCAGCAGCGGCACACCGGCCCTGTTCAGGTCGAGCAGGCTGTACACCTCGCCGTCGTCGCCGCGGCGGTGGAGCAGCTTGCCCGTGTCCTCCTCCATGTGCACCCGGATGATCCCGATCCGCCGCTCCTCCCCCATGTGGCCGATGGTGAGGTAGCCCCCGACGGCGAGCGGGAGGTCGTACTGGCTTATCTGGTAGCCCTTCGGCAGGTCCGGGTAGGGGTAGTGCTTGCGGTCGAAGCGGTTCGTGGACACGATCTCGCAGTTGAGCGCGAGCCCTACCCGCATCGCCAGCTCCACCGC
Source organism: Chloroflexota bacterium (assembly GCA_902810765.1). Lineage (GTDB taxonomy): Bacteria > Chloroflexota > Chloroflexia > Thermobaculales > Thermobaculaceae > CADDYR01. The sequence goes on along the minus strand of CADDYR010000136.1, from coordinate 5,580 downwards.
GTACTCGTTCAGCACGGGGAGCACGCCCGGGAAGCCCGCGCACACGGGACAGATGTGCGTGTTCGGCTCCGCGCCCGCATACTGCGTGCTGCAGCGGCAGAACATCTTGCTCCTGGTCTGCAGCTGGGCGTGGACCTCCAGCCCGATAACCGCCTCGTACTCCATCTCGAACAGACCACCTCCCAGAGCGGCCAGATTATATCACCAAACCCCGAATCGCGCTTCCGGACTCACCGGCTTCCCTTTCCATGTTATCATCCAGTTGACGGGATCCGGGGAAGCCATGTGGGAGATATCCGTCGGCATCAGCAAGCTGCCGAAGTACGCCACGCGCGAGAGCGGGGACACCGTCGAGGTGATCGAGCGGCCAGGAGGGGGGCTGAGCATCGTGATCGCCGACGCGCAGGGCACCGGCCGCGCGGCGAAGCTCCTGAGCAACCTGGTCACATCGAGGGCGGTGGGGCTCATCAAGGACGGCGCGCGCGACACCGCGGTTCACGAGGCCGTGCACGACCACCTGTACCACTACCGGGGCGGGAGGGTCAGCTGCACCCTCACCACGATCACGATAGATACGCGCAAGCGGATCTGCACGCTCACGCGCAACTCCGGGACGCCGGCGTACTTCCTGCACGACGCCCGGGTCGAGCACGTCGGGGAGGAGTCCCTCCCGCTCGGCATCGCCGAGGACCTCGCGCCGGTGTCCGCCTCGGTGCACCTCCGGCCCGGGGTATGGGTCGTGGCGACCACGGACGGGGTCGAGCGTGCCGGGCTGCGCTCGGGCCACAGGCTGAGCGTCGAGGGCTGCCTCCGCCGGCTGGTGCGGGAGGACCTCAGCCCGTCGAACCTCGCCGACCACCTCCTCACGGCCGCGATCGAGCGGGACGCCGGCCGCCCGGCGGACGACATGACCGTGGCCGTGGTGGGCGTCGTGCCGGCGTCGGCCGCCGACGACCGCCGACGCATGACCGTGAGCTTTCCCCTCTCGAAGGAGTCCGTCCGTGACGAAGCCGATGCCCGCGACTGAGGTGGTGATCACGGGCGTGTGCGCCTCGGGCAAGACCACGCTCGCGAACGAGCTGAGACGGCTCGGCTACGCGGCCAGGACGGTCGCGCAGGAGCACTCCTGTATCCCCGAGCTGTGGAGCATGAGCGGGGCTCCCGTGACCATCTACCTGCACGCCTCCTTCGAGGCGGTGACGAGGCGCGGCCATTCCCTCATGACGCCGTACAACTACGAGGCCCAGCTCCACAGGCTGCGCCGCGCGAGGGAGGGCTCGACGATCCGGGTGGACACGACGGACCGCACGCCGGAGGAGGTCCTGTCGGAGGTGCTGAATCGGATGCCCGCTACGAGGCGGAGTGAGCCGAGGCAGGCCACCTGAGCTCGTCGAGGAGACCGGCGGAGCCCAGCTCCACCTCCAGGAGGCTGCGCGTGCTGGAGCGCAGCAGGCTGCCGATCTCCTGCCTTAGCTCCGGGCTCACGCGTATGCGGCCGAACTCCTCGTAGGGCTGGGCCAGGCCCGCCCGCATCACCTTCACCGCGTTCGGGCTCACCGGGAAGGCTCCGAGGTCGCTCACCCGGCAGCTCTGACAGAGCAGCCCGCCCGCAGTGGGGCCGAAGTACAGCGACCGGGGCACGAGGGCGGAGCCGCACTGCACGCACGCGTCGAGCGCGGGCTGGTACCCGCTCTCGCTGAGCAGCCGCAGCCAGAAGTACACCGTCGCCCGCCAGGTGTCGTCGCCCGAGTCCACCCGTCGCAGCGTGTCCACGAACAGCAGCCACAGGACGGGGTTGGGGTCGCGCTCGACCGTGAGCTTGTCGAGCAGCTCCGCGACGAGGAGCGCGTGGAACAGCCTGTCCGGCTCCGAGCGCGCCCTGATGAACGACTCGACGGTGTCCGCCTGGGTGATCGTGTCGAGGTTCCGCCCGCGCGCCGCGACGACGTGGCTGAGCGCGAGCGGCTCCAGGTGCCCGGCGAGCTTGCTCGTCGCGCGCTTCACGCCCTTCGCGATCACCGAGAGCTTCCCGTAGCGCGGCGTGTATATGATCAGCTGCTTCCCGGTCTCGCCGAAGTCGAGCCGCCGGAGCACCACCGCCGGTGTCTTGTAGATCCTCTCCTGCATCGGCCCTCAATTATATCAATCGCGAGCGTGCCGAATGTGACCGAAACGCACGCCTGGTACAATGCCTCTATGATAGCTCCGGGCCCCACGATCCGCCTCCTCGAGCCCGACACCGTGGCGAAGCTCGCCGCCGGAGAGGTCATCGAGCGCCCGGCCTCGGTGGTGCGCGAGCTCGTGGACAACGCGCTCGACTCGGGCGCGCGCAGGATCACGGTGCAGATCGGCCGGGGCGGGATGGACCTGGTCAGGGTCACCGACAACGGGCGTGGGATGTCGAGGGAGGACCTGAGGGCGTGCACCGCGGCCCACGCCACGAGCAAGCTCGCGTCGGTCGAGGACCTCACCAGGCTCTCCTCGCTCGGCTTCAGGGGCGAGGCGCTCCACTCGATCGCGGCCGTCAGCCGTCTGCGGATATTCAGCCGGCCCGCGGGCGAGCAGCGGGGAGGCGAGGTCTCCTTCGAGGGAGGGGAGATGACCCACGAGGCCCCTTCCGGCTGCCCGGAGGGCACGAGGGTCGAGGTGCGCGACCTGTTCTTCAACACTCCCGCTCGGCTGAGGTTCCTGAAGGGACCCGCGGCAGAGGGGTCGCGGGTCGAGCAGCTCGTGCGGCGCTACGTACTGGGCTACCCGCACGTCGCGTTCCGCCTGATATCGGACGGACGCGACACCATCTCCAGCTCGGGCTCGGGAGACCTCCTGACGGCCATCGCGAGAGTCTACGGGTGGAGGGTGGCCGAGTCCATGCTGGAGGTCGAGCTGGACGATCCGGCGGCGAGCGTCGCCGGATACGTCGGCCCTCCAAGCGTGTCGCGCCCGAACCGCTCCGACATGCACCTGTACGTCAACGGGCGGTGGGTCCAGAGCCGCTCGCTGCTGTACGCCGTGCAGGAAGCCTACAGCTCGCTGCTGATGGTCGGGCGCTTCCCGGTGGTCGTGCTCTCGGTGCGGGTCCCGCCCGAGCACCTGGACGTGAACGTGCACCCGCAGAAGGCCGAGGTCCGGTTCGCGGACGAGCGGGGGGTGTCGAGCGCGGTCGGCCGCGCCGTCCGATCCCCGCTCGTCCAAGCCGCCTCCCCCGAGCAGGGCCGGCCGCCGAGCATATCGCAGCTCGTGTTCGCGCCCGAGAGCTCGACCCCGGCGGGGCCGCAGGACGCCTCCCCACGGGTCACAGGATCCGAGGAGCCCGCGGGGATCGCCGACCCTCCGCCCGCAGACGAGCCGCGCGAGTCCGGGCTGCCGCCGCTGCGGATACTCGGGCAGCTCGCCGCCACCTACATAATCGCGGAGGGGCCGGAGGGCATGTGCCTGATAGACCAGCACGCGGCGCACGAGCGGGTGCTGCTGGAGCAGCTCCAGGACGCCGTCGGCGCCCGGTCGGCCGAGAGCCAGGCGCTCCTCGAGCCGGTGGTCGTGCCCCTTTCCGGCGCGCAGCGCGGCCGGGCCGAGAGCTTCCTCGAGGAGCTCTCGGCGCTGGGCTTTCGGGCCGAGCCCTTCGGCGACGACTCGCTCCTCGTGAGGGCGGTGCCCCCCTGCGCCGCCCGAAGCGGGATCGAGCAGCTGGTCGCGGAGCTCGGGGAGGGCCTGGAGGGGCTCGGAACGGTCGAGGAGAGGCGGAGGGCGATGCTCGCGACGCTCGCCTGCCACAGCGCGATACGCGCGGGTCAGGTGCTCGACTCTCAGGAGATGCGAGCGCTCATCCGCTCGCTCGAGAGCACGAGGGTGCCTACCGCGTGCGCGCACGGCCGTCCGACGATCCTGGAGCTGACGCGCTCGGAGCTCGAGCGCGAGTTCGGGCGCCGCGGGCCGCGCTAGGACGTCTCGTCCGGGATCTTGATCCACCCGCGCTTCAGCGCGTGAATCACCGCCTGCGTGCGGTCGTTCACCGCGAGCTTGCGGAGGATGGACGTGATGTGGTTCTTCACCGTCTGGTCGGAGATGTTCAGGGACTGAGCTATCTCCTTGTTGCTCAGCCCCCGCGCTATGCAGTCGAGGATCTCGAGCTCGCGTCCGGTGAGGGGCGCGAAGATGGCCTCCGCCCCCTCGTTGTCCGTGGCGAGCTTCTCGAACTGCCGGAGCACGCGGCAGGCCACCATCGGCCTGCCGAGCAGCGTCTCGTTGATGAGGTACTCCCCCCTCCCCGCGCGCCTGATGAGCTCCACGAGCCGCTCCGGGCCTATGTCCTTGATCGCGTACGCGGCGGCCCCCGCCCGGATTGCGTTGAACAGCTGCTCATCGTCCTCGTGCATCGTGAGCACGACCACCGCCACGTTCGGATTGCGCCGCCGGACGACGCGGGTCACCTCGAGTCCGTTCAGCCCGGGGAGGTTGATGTCCGTGATGAGCACGTCGGGGGCGAGCTGATCGGTCAACTGGATGGCCGTCTGGCCGTCCCCCGCCTCGCCGACTACCTGAATGTCGCGCACTCCTGTGAGGGCGTGCGCCACTCCCTGCCTGTAGAGGGGGTGGTCGTCCACTAGCACCACGCGTAGCCTCCTCACCACTCACCCTCCTCTCCCTATGGCCGCTCCTAGCCGTCGCGAACGGGCAGCACGAGCAGTATCTCCGTGCCCTTGCCCGGCGCGGCGCGCACCTCGAGCTGTCCTCCGGCCAGTCGCGCGCGCTCGCGCATCCCCCGGAGCCCGTAGCGCTCCGCGGCAAGCCCCAGCCTGTCGAGGTCGAAGCCCCGGCCGTCGTCCCGCACGCTCACCACCACATCCTCGGCCTCCCTGCGCAGCGCTATCACCACCCGGGAGGCATCGGCGTGCTTCCGGCAGTTCTGGAGCGCCTCCTGCACCACTCGGAAGGCGGCGAACCGCTGGTCGGGCTCGAGCGCCTCGTCCGCCCGCTCGTCGCACTCCAGCGACAGCTCGACGCCGAACCTCTCGGACCAGGAGTGGGAGTAAGGACCGAGGATCGCGCAGAGGCCGTCGTGCTCGATCCCCGACGGCCGCAGGTCGAACAGGAAGCGCCGAACGTCGTCGAGGCCCTCGAGCATCGCCACGCGTATGCGCTGCAGTTCGGCAGGGACGGCCTCGGGGCGCCTCCGGAACAGCTGCTCGCAGTACTCCACGGCCATCACCGCGTTCGCCAGCGCCTGGGCCGGGCCGTCGTGTATCTCGCGCGCCAGGCGCGCCCGCTCCGCCTCCTGATCCTCGAGCGTGCCCGACGGGGCGGACGCGACGCCGTTCCGCCAGCCGTCCGACGGGGCCTCGAGCCGCCCCGAGACGCTCGCGAGCATCCCGAGGAGCGAGTCGAGCGAGCGCTTCGCGGAGCCGAGGATCTCGACCGCCTCGCTCAGGTCCTCCTCCGCGTCGCGCAGCCGCTCGACCCGTTTCCGGGCGCCCGCGCTCCGCGCCGGGACGGCTCCCCCGAGGGTCGCGATCATCACCTTGGTGTGGGAAACGTCGTTGGCGCGCTCGCCGAGGAGGTCCGCGAGCCGGTCGCGCTCGCGGA
>CADDYR010000135.1 GCA_902810765.1 Chloroflexota bacterium | reverse complement strand
TCGCACCCCTCACCGCCTGGCGCAGCTCCTCGACGACCGCGTCGAGAGAGCCTCGCTCGGACACCAGCCGCTCCATTAAGGGCTCGAGCCTGAGGATCGGGAACGCCGAGCACCCTCCGAGCCGCCCCATCTCCCCCCAGGCTAGCACCTCTTCCTCGGGCGGGTAGCCCGTGTCCACCAGGAACGCCTCGACGCCTGCGGAGCGGAGCAGCTCCGAGGCCAGCCCCGCCCGCTCGGAGCGAGCCCTCACCACCGCCTCCTCGGACTCATCGCAGCCGAGAAACCTCGCGAGCGCGCGCACGAGCCTGCTGTGGTAGAGGGTGTGCTGGACGTGGTGCCGGGACATCTCGGGCGCGGGCGACTCGGTGAGCGCCCTCCTCCACTCCTCGGGCGACGAGAGCCTCGGCGCCGGATAGATCGAGTGGCAGTGGTCGTCCACCACGCGTATCTCCGAGAGGTCGAGCGCGTCGGCCACCGCTAGAACCTGTAGAAGTGGCTGCGGATCTCGTACTCGGCGTCGTGGGCCGCGAACTCCCGCGTCTCCGACTGCCTCACCGTAAGATAGGCCCCCGCGAGGAGTTCTCCCAGTGCGTCCATCAGCACGCGGTCGCGCTCGAGGTTGTCCAGCGTCTCGGTCATCGTGGTCGGGAAGCGGCGGATGCCCGCGCGCTCCCGCTCCTCCTCGGCGAGCCGATTGGGGTCGTGCTCGCACGCGGGGCCCGGGTCGAGTCCTCTCTCGATGCCGTCCAGCCCGCACACGAGCAGTGCGCCGAGCGCGAGGTAAGGGTTGGCACTGGCGTCCGCGGCCTTGACCTCGAGGTTGAAGGTCTCCTCCTCGCGCCCCCAGAAGGGAGAGGCGACCCTCACGGCCGCCTCGCGGTTGTCGAAGCCCCAGGCCACGTACGCCGAGCTCCAGGCAGAGGGCTGGAGCCTGCGGTACGAGTTCGCGCTCGGGCAGGTGAGCGCGAGCAGGGAGGGCAGGTGCTCGAGCACGCCCGCGATGAACGACCTGCCTGTTGCGCTCAGCTCTCCGGGGGCGCCGGGGTCGTAGAAGGCGTTCGTGCCGTCGCGGGTGTCCCAGAGGCTCAGGTGCAGATGGCAGCCGCTGCCGATGGCGTCGGCGAACGGCCGGGGCGCGAAGCTGGCGAGCAGGCCGCGCTGGAGCGCCACGCCCCGCACAGTGTCGCGCATTTTGATCGCGTGGTCGGCGGCGGTGACGGCCGGGGCGTGCCGGACAGATATCTCCTGCTGACCAGGCCCGTACTCGTTGATCGCCTGCTCTACCACTATCCCCTGCTCGCCCAGCGCGGTCACGATGTCGTGCATCACGTCCCGCGGCAGGTCGAGCCCGATCGAGGTGTAGCACAGCGAGTCATCGAGCGGAACGTAGCGGCCGTCCTGCTCCCTCGCCAGGTAGAACTCGTGCTCGAACCCTGCCTCGACGCGGAATCCGGCGTCTGCCGTGCGCCCCACGACGCGCTTGAGGAACGAGCGGGGGCAGGCGGCCCAGGGACGACGGTCGCGCTCGAGCATGTCGCAGATCACGCTCGCGCTGCTCGGAGTCCAGGGGAGGGTGCTGAAGGTGCCGAGGTCGGGCAGGAGCCTGATCTCGCCCACGGGCTCCATGCCCTCGACGTGCTGGAGCTGGTCCAGCAGGTTCATCGCCATCATCGCGCGGGTGAGGCCGGTGCCCTCGCGGAGCTTGCGTGCGAGCTGGCTGATGTGCACCGTCTTTGCTCGCGTAATCCCGCTCAGGTCGCTGTACAGGAACCGGACCAGCAGCACCCCCTCGCGCTGCGCCTGTGCCACGATGCCTGCCTCGCTCATGTTCGCCGTCCCCCGAGAGCTTCGAACGTGCTCTGATGTTACGCGGCGGGGCCGGAAACGTCAATCCCGCGCCTGCGCTATGATACGGGCGAAGCACGGGAGAGGATGCATGAGGCCGATAGTGCAGGTATCGCTGGACCTTACGACCATCGAGGAGGCGCTGGAGGTGGCGCGCGCCGCCGTCCGCGCGGGCGTTGACTGGCTCGAGGCGGGCACGCCGCTCATCCTCGCCGAGGGGCTGCGCGGTGTGCGTGCGCTGCGGCGCGAGTTTCCGGACCACCCCATCGTCGCGGACCTCAAGACGATGGACGGCGGCTACCTCGAGGCGGAGATGATGGCGAAGGCCGGCGCGACGCACGTGGTCGTGATGGCACGGGCTCATCCGGCGACGATCCGGGTGGTGGTGAGAGCCGGGCGCGAGCTCGGACTGAAGGTGATGGGCGACGACCTCGCGGCCGAGGACAAGCCCGCCGCGTGTCGGATGATGCAGGACCTGGGAGTGGACTACGTCGTGCACCACGTGGGCTACGACGAGCGACGAGACCCGGAGGTCCGGGCCGCCCGCGGTGGAGCGCCGAGCCCGCTCGACGAGCTCGACGCGATCCTGGCGGCGGTGGACGTGCCGGTGCAGGCCGTGGGAGGGCTGACCGTCGAGCAGGCGGTAGAGCTGCCGCTCAGAGGGGTGGCGGTGGTCGTGCTCGGCGCGCCGCTCGTGATCGCGCCGGACGCCTTCCGCGCGTCCGGTGACGACCTCGAATCGGTCCTCAGGGAGGTGGTGCGAAGGGTCAGGGAGAACGGCGAGCGGATGGGGACGATCCGGCCCCATCGGGAGGTGCGGTGATGTCGGAACCGGTCCGCGCCTCCTGCGCCTGCTGTGGCTCGCCGTCGTACAGGTAGCACCTGGTCCATCTGTACGGCTAGGAGGAGCTGCCCGATCTGGCCGATGTCTTGGGCTTGGTTGCACCGATCTGGGTCCGGGCCACTGCGTACGGGACAGTTCATGCGCATCGGCATTATTGCATTTCCTCACGATCAAGTGTAAAATATATGTACTCGTACGCAACACTGGCGAGCCGCTCGTTGCACTCTCCAGGAGCTACCGAGATTCCACGATGATTCGGGCGGTAGTTCGAGGCGGTGCTCCTCTATGCGGTGGCACCCGGAAGCAAATACATGCACCGGCAAGCCTTCCAGACTGGCTTGGCTTTGTGCATTCATTCTCACTCTCGGAGTCATTGTCTCACTCTGCGCCTGCGATGATGGAGTAACTGACCTCTCGTCATCTGCACAATCCGCTGTTGTGTGTATTCATAAGCTGCGGCCCATCATCAAGAGCGTCAGAGCCTTCCGACGTTTACCCTATACATGCCGGCACACAGCCATGCTATCCATGGGGACAACCGGTGACACCCCCCGAATTCCCCTGTACGCACCAACACCTCCATTGCGTGCTCCTCCTCTCTTCTTGCCCTGAGCCTCGAAATTCATGGGGTTCCATTACAAACAGGCGAGAGCAACGCTTTGACCGACGCCTGGTTCATCGGAGGTAGCTTCACATATGAGACGCCTATCACCTGTTCTATTCGTGCTATCCGTGCTGTTTTGGCTGCAAGGAGATGCCAAAGCACACAGTCCATCGTATTGTGCTGACTGGAGCAGCAACGAGGATGGCTTCCACCGGCTTTTTGCCCGCTGGACATACCTTCTGCACGACAATCAATACCAGGCGCTCGGTGCGAAGGTGAGGATCGTTCGCGAGCCACTTACTGCTGAGTACGTGAACAGTTCCACCAATCATGTCGACCATGTGCTCTGGATGTATACGGACTCCGGGAGCTCTTCTATTGACTTCGTCGAAGTCGGGATCAGGGAGCTATACGATGACTCTCCGGTCCTGCCTCAAGCCGTGCACAGAGAATCCTTCTACTACGGCCGGGCTGCCAACATCAATGGTGAGGACGGTAGGTACGATTGGTGGTGGGTTAACGATCTATCACTCCCAGCTTACGATAGCCACGTCAGATACACGATCAGGTGGAACTCTGGGCGAGACGGCTACGACATCTACATACAGAGAACCTCCGCAGATGACGTTCACTACATCGCGACCGCTCATTACAATAATCTGAGGCTGTGGAAGCTGAAGGCAGGTAGCGAGTCGAACTACTGCGACGCCAACGACGGAGATAGCAACTACAACTACGTGGCACCGGCACTCACATACGATTGGTATTGGATCAGAAATGATAATACCAACCACATCATCACGGTTCCGGACCCGCCGGAGTCGGACCTCCCGGCACACATGGACATCATAGATCCGGACCGACAGTCGGCCTGCTTCCACATGAGCACGACCGCGATGTGCTAGGAGGAGAAGCGATGATACGTTACATACTGGCACTCTCCGTGATTGCGGCTACTGTGGTCGCAGCGTGGCTGCTTGCGAGCAGCGCCGACGGAGGTAGGCGAGCAGCAACATCCGGCTCATCGCGCCACGATGCCGTGACAGATAGCTCGATAGCGACCGCCGAAGCTCTTGACCGATCGAGCAGAGCGGAGGCGCTCACCGCGGTGGCCGGGCGGCCGACGCCCAGCTCTAGCTACCTGCTTCAGAAGGAGGTGATGATAGGCAGGACACTGTCTCACGCCCGAACGATGGGCAAGGATCCCCAATTCGTGGACATCCGGCTGGTGCACGTCGGCGATCTGGAGGATCCGAGCTACGTGGGGCTGGGCGAGGACGCCGAGAACTACGGCCCTCCCGACAAGCAGGTGTGGGTGGTGAGGTTCAGTGGGGTGTTCAGGCCGTGGAACGTGGACGCGCCGCCGAGACCCGGGACCGTCTACGACGTCTATGACGCCCAGACGGGAGAGCTGCTCGGCGGGGGCTTCGACCCGAAGGGATCGGCGGGCAGCGATACGCCAACTCCTGCCCCCTCCCGGTAGTGGAACTGCCCATGGTGACACGAACGATCTTACCCTCCGGGAGCGGCTCTGCCCTCCTGCCGGGCACCGGTGCCTGGTGAGCACATCCCGGTATCATCCTGAGCCGAAGGCGAAGGATCTACTCTTCGAGCCTCGGAATGACGGGCCGGAGGGTGTGCCCTGAGGGGCACGTGGCGAGCGGCCCTGGAGCGACAGGCGGTGGGTCCCGGAGGACACGCTGAAGCCGTCGCCAGGATGTTGCAAGGCCGGGGACAGCGTTCACAATCCCTGTCCGGCGGTGTTCCTGAGCGTTACCCTGCGGGAGCATCCTGCTGTGGCTCGCCGTCGTACAGGTAGCACCTGGTCCAGTGGTTCTCGCCGACCCAGCGCACCTCGGGCATCGCCTGGCGGCACACGTCCATCACGTGCGGGCAGCGCGCTGCGAACGGGCAGCCGGGTGGAGGGTCAATGAGCGATGGCACCTCGCCCCGGTCCTCCACCTTGCGGCTCACGAGCCCGGCGTGCGGGTTGGGCACCGCCGAGAGCAGCAGCTTCGTGTAGGGGTGGGCGGGATGGTGCATGATCTCCTCGCTGTCTCCACCCTCCACCATGTGCCCGGCGTACATCACGATCGTCTCGTCCCCGATGTATCGCGCGCTCGCGATGTCGTGCGTGATGTACAGGTACGCCAGACTGTGCTCTTCCTTCAGCCTCTCCATCAGGTTCAGGATGCCCATGCGTATCGAGACGTCGAGCATCGAGACGGGCTCGTCCGCGAGCATCAGCTCGGGGTCGACCGCGAGCGCGCGGGCGAACGCCACCCTCTGCCTCTGTCCGCCCGAGAGCTGGTGCGGGTACTTGTTCGCGAACTCCTCCGGCGGGTTCAGCCCCACCGTGTTGAGCAGCTCCAGCACCCGCTCTTGCAACTCGCGCCGATTCGGCGCCCGCCTGTGGATCTTCAGCGGGCGCGAGATGTGATGCCCAATGGTGTGGACGGGGTTCAGGGAGCCGAACGGGTCCTGGAACACCATCTGCACCTCGCGGCGGTACTGCCTGGATGCCCCCCTCGGCTCGGCCCTGAGCACGTCCCGGCCCTTGAAGAAGATCTCGCCCGAGGTCGGCTCGATCAGCCGGGAGATCAGGCGGGCGGTCGTGCTCTTCCCGCTCCCCGACTCCCCCACGAGGGACACGACCTGCCCGCGGCTGATCCGGAACGAAACGTCCTCTACCGCGTGGACCTTCTTCGAGGAGAAGAGCCCGCCCACGGGAAAGCGCTTCGTCAGGTGCCGCACGTCCAGCACCGTGCCGTTGCCCTCCACCGGCTTCTCCATAGTCGTTACTCTTCCTCCTGCTCGTAGCCGATCTCGGTGCGCTCCAGCGTCGCTCGCCTGCCCTCCGCGTACAGGTGGCACGCGACGAAGTGGCCGGGCGACACCTCCATGAGTCGCGGCACGACCTGCTCGTACTTCTCGCGCCTGTACGGGCACCTCGGGTGGAATCGACACCCGGAGGGAGGCGCCACCATGTCCGGGGGCGAGCCGGGGATGCCCGTGAGCTTGCGCTTCTCGCCCGTTATCGAGGGGAACGAGCTCATCAGCCCCTGCGTGTACGGGTGCAGGGGGTTGTCGAACAGCTCCCTCGCGGGCGCGAGCTCGACGATCTCCCCCGCGTACATGATCGCGATCCGGGTGGAGAACTCGACGAGGAGCGACAGGTCGTGCGTGATGAACAGGATCGAGAACCCCAGCCGTTCCTTGAGGTCCTCGATCTGCTGCATTATCTCCTTCTGCACCACGACGTCGAGCGCCGTCGTCGGCTCGTCCATTATCATCAGCGGTGGGTTGAGGGCGAGGGCGGTGGCGATCACCGCGCGCTGCCTCATCCCGCCGGAGAGCTGGTGAGGGTAGGAGTCGATGCGCGACGCCTCGATGCCGACGATCCTCAGCAGCTCGGCCGCCCGCTCCCGTGCCTGGCGCTCCGAGACGCGCTCGTGCGCCCTTATCGCGTCCACGATCTGGTCGCCGATGGTCATCACGGGATTGAGCGAGTTCATCGCGCTCTGGAACACCATCGAGACGTCGCGCCAGCGGAACTGCTCGAGCTCGCGGTCGCTCATCGCGAGCACGTCGCGTCCCCGGAACCGCACCTCCCCTCCCTTGATCATCGCGGGAGGGTGGAGCACCCGAATCAGGGCGAGCGCGACGGTGGACTTGCCGCTGCCGGACTCTCCGGCGAGCCCGACCACCTCGCCCTCGCCGATGTCGAACGACACCCCGTCCACGGCCCTCACGGGGCCGCGGAGCGTCGCGTACTGCACCTGGAGATCGCGGACCTCCAGGAGGGGGCCGTCAGCTTGCGTCTCGAACGACCGGCGTTGCTCGCGAGGCTCGGAGCGCCCGGTACTTCTTGAGAACATTCCTGGTCTCCTTCACCGCCAGCAGGCGTGGGTTCGTGATCTCGTCCATCGAGTAGTTGATCAGGGCCAGCGCGAACGCCACGAGCGCGATAGAGAGTCCCGCGGGCACGAACGTCCACCAGGCGCCCTGCAGCAGCCCCGAGTTGTTCTCGGCCCAGTACAGGATCGTGCCCCAGGTGACGGCGCTGACGTTGCCCAGCCCCAGGAACTCGAGCGCGGCCTCGGCGCCGATGGTGTAGATCGCGGAGCCGATGAAGTTCGCCACCACGATGGACCACATGTTCGGCAGGATCTCCCGGAAGATGATCCTCCAGCTGCTCTCGCCGCTGACGATCGCGGCGGCCACGAAGTCCTTCTCGCGCAGGGAGAGGGCCTGCGACCTGAGCACGCGCGCTCCCCAGGACCAGCCGGTGATCGAGAGCACGATCACGATCGTGACGGCGCCCGGGGGCAGGAAGGATACGAGGATCACCAGCAGCGGCAGGCCCGGGATGATCAGGAAGATGTTCGTGATGAGCTGCAGCAGCTCGTCCACCATCCCGCCGAAGTACGCCGAGGTCATCCCCACCGCCGCGCTAAGGAGGGTGGTCAGCACCCCGACTATGAAGGCGACCGACAGGGAGACCCGCGCGCCCCACAGCAGCTGCTGCAGCATGTCCTGCCCCTGTCCGGTCGTGCCGAGCAGGTGCTTGGACGAGGGCGGCAGGTTCGGGATGTCCACGAACTTCGTGGGGTTGCCTGGGGCGATCACGGGCGCGAGGATCGCGGCGAGCGCGAAGATCAGCAGGATTATCACGCCTGCCGCGGCCTTGCGGTTGCCGAGGATCCTCCCTACCCACACGCGCCACTGCCCCGCCGTGCGCGTCAGCCCGACCCGCGGCGTGATCTGGCCGGCAAGCGTGGGCTGAACCTCGATCTCGGAATCGTTCTTTTGCACTTCCATAGGATGCCGTCCTCCTCGCCGATCAGGCCGTCCGGACCCGCGGGTCGAGCCGCACGTACAGCAGGTCCACGATCAGGTTTGCCGCGAGCACTCCCAGAGTGATCATCAGGAACAGCGTTTCCATCAACGGATAGTCCAGGTTGCTCACCGCCTGGAAGAGCTGGTAGCCCAGGCCCGGGTACGAGAAGACTATCTCGGTCAACAGCTGGCCACTGAAGATGAAGCCGATGGACATGCCGAACGCGGTGACGTTCGGCAGCAGCGCGTTGCGCGCCGCGTAGCCGAGCATGATGCGCCACTGGGGCAGGCCCTTCGCCTCGGCCATGATCAGGTAGTCCTCGGCGAGCACCCCGATTATCGTGTTGCGCATGCCGAGCATCCAGCCGCCGATCGAGACGAGCACGATCGTGCCCGCGGGCAGGATCAGGTGCTTGAGGACGCTGCCCACGAAGTCGAGGCTCAGGCTCGGGGCGAGGTAGTCGCTGTAGGCGTGGTTCTGGGGGAACCAGCCGAGTCTGAACGCCAGGAAGAACAGGAGCAGCATCGCGAGCCAGAAGTACGGGAAGGAGCCGATGAAGATCAGCAGGGGCTGCATCATCGAGTCCACCCATCCGCCCCGCCTCCACGCGGCGATCACCCCGAGCAGGTTGCCCAGCAGGAACCCCAGGATGAGGCTCACCAGCCCCAGCAGGATGCTCCACTGCAGCCCGGTCGCGATCACGGTGGTGACCGGAGCGGGGAACTGCGAGAGCGATATGCCGAAGTCTCCGCGCAGCACGTGGCCGAGGTAGGTGAAGTACTGCTGCCACAGCGGCGCGTGGCTCAGGCCGTACGCCTGCTCTATCGCCTTGAGCTGCTCGGGCCTGAGCCTGCCGCGAAAGGCCGCGAACATCGTGGTCGCCGGGTCGCCCGGCATCGTGTGGGGCAGCACGAAGTTCAAAGTGACCGCCCCCCAGGCGGCGACCAGGTAGAACCCCAGCCGCCGTACGAGAAATCTCACGTGAGCCCTCCTCTCCTGTCCGCCCGCCCTCCGAGCGAGGTGCGAAGCGGGGTGGTCGGGGAGGGCCCCACGATGGGAGCCCTCCCCGGCGCGGGCCCGCTCATGCGGGCTTGATCGTGGTGAGCACGATGAGGCTCGTCTGGTTGTACGGGGTCAGCGGTGCGTACGGGTTGTTCTTGTCGGGGAACCCCGTGAAGTGCCGCGTGCTGTACTCGCCCCAGTCGGGCTGCTCGTAGATGGGTATCACCGGGTACTGCTCGACGAAGAGCATCTGGAGCTGGTCCGAGATCTGCTTCTGCTTGCCCACGTCCGACGTCGCGGCGAACTGCTCGAGCAGCTTGTCTGCCTGCGCGTTCTTGTACCGCTGCCAGTTGTCCGGCGAGGTCGTGCCGATGGGCTTGTAGGTGAGCGACGACATCATCCCGCGGTAGAAGTTGAACGGCGTCGGGCCGGTGTCTCCCCAGCCGATGGACATGTCGAACTGGCCCTTGTAGACCTTGTCCGTCCACGTATCCGGCGACAGGGTCTTGATCGTCGCCCTGATGCCCACCTCCTCGAGGTTGCTGGTCAGCACCTGCAGGTCCGCGATCCAGTCGGTCCAGCCGGTAGGCACGATCGCCTCGTACCGCATCGGGCTGCCGTCCGGCCCCGTCCTCACGCCGCCCGCTCCCTTCTTCAGGCCGAGCTTGTCGAGCTCCTGGTTGGCCTTGTTCGGGTCGAACTTCATCAGGTCGGCGCCCGCGGACACGGCCTTCTGGGAGATCCACTTGCCGTAGGCGTACGGCGTGAGGCCGGTCGCGTTCGCGATCTTCGTGTAGCCATAGAGCGCCGTCTTGATCATCTGGTCACGGTTGAGCGCCAAGCTGATCGCCTTGCGGAAGCGCACGTCGTCGAACGGCTTCTTCGTGTGCGCCAGTACCAGGTAGATGTCGCTCGAGGAGGGCCACCAGAAGTGGAAGTGCTTCGGGTCCTTCGCGATGTACGTCTTCTGGACGTTCGGGATGTAGTCCCCGAACCAGTCCACCTCGCCCGCGATCTCCGCGGCGTTCGACTGCTCGTTGCCCGTGTACGCGGGGTACCTCAGCCCCTGGATGTACGGCTTGCCCTTCTGCCAGTAGTTCGGGTTCCGGTCCACCTGATAGATCTGGTTCCGGAACACCGAGACCACGCTGAAGGGGCCGGTGACGACCGGGTTCGGGTTGGTGAACTTCACCGGGTCCTTGACCTTGCTCCAGACGTGCTCCGGCACGATCACCTGGGAGACGACGTCGTACAGCCCCGGCGTGTACACCTTGCTCCAGACGAACTCCACCGTGTTGTCGCTCGTCGCCTTCACCGACTTCAGCCCCTCGCCCCAGGCGATGGTGCCCACGAGGCCGGGGTTCTTCTTGACCAGGTTGAAGGTGAACTCGACGTCCTTCGCGGAGAACGGCTTGCCGTCGGACCACTGCACGCCGCTGCGGGTGGTGAGCGTGAGCGTCTTGTTGTCCTTGCTCCACGCGTACTTCGTGGCGAGCCAGGGCACGAGCTGGCCCTTCGGCGCGTTGTAGATCATCAGTGGCTCGTGCATCGCGCCGCCGGTCGGCCACAGCGCGCTGGCCGAGAACGGGTTGAAGTTGCGCACCCACGCCTGGGTCTGCTGTACGGACATCGTCAGCAGTCCCTTCGGGGTCACGCCGCTCGTCTTGCCGCCCGTGGTGGGCGCGGTCGTGGGCATTGTGGTGCCCTTGGTCGCGGCCTTCGTGGCGCTCGGCGGGGCCTGCGTGGGCTGGCCGCCCGTGGGCTTCGTGGCCTGCCCGCCGGTTCCGCCGGTCGTGGCCGCTCCGCACGCGGCGACGATCCCGCCCAGCAC
>CADDYR010000134.1 GCA_902810765.1 Chloroflexota bacterium | reverse complement strand
GAGCGTACCGCTCGAGCAGCTCCGGGGAGGCCAGGAGCAGTGGTATCGGCTTCGTCAGCGGCCTCCCCTTCGCCCGGTAGATCGCCGCCACCCCCTCGCGTGCGGGCAGTGAGCCGACCCCGTACACGGTGTCGGTCGGGAAGGCGACGAGCCCGCCGCTCGCGAGCACGCGTCCGGCCTGCTCGAGCGCCGCCGGGTCCGTGATCTGTATGACTTGGGCCACCGCTAGATGGATTCCTTCACGCGCTCGGCCGTCGCGCGGTCGATCCCCCTGACCGCCGCGATCTCCTCCACGGACGCACGGCGTATCGCCTTCACGCTCCCGAACGCCTGGATGAGCAGCTTCTTCCGCTTCGGTCCAACCCCCGGCACGGAGTCGAGCGCGCTCTGCACCGATTTCTTGCTGCGCACGCCGCGGTGGTAGGTGATCGCGAACCGGTGCGCCTCGTCCCGTATTCGCTGCAGGAGGTACAGCGCCTCGGACGTGCGGGGCAGCACGAGCGAGCGGGCGTGGCCGGGGCGAAAGATCTCCTCCTGCTGCTTCGCAAGCCCTATGACCGGCAGCCCCTCCAGCCCGGCCTCGCGGAGCACCTCGACCCCCACGCCGAGCTGCCCCTTGCCCCCATCTATCACGAGCAGGTCCGGGAGCTTTCGCCAGGAGCCCTGGCCATCCTCCTCGCTCCTCGCGCGCCTGAACCTTCGGGTGAGCGCCTCGCGCATCATCTCGAAGTCGTTCGGGCCCTCGACCGTCTTGATCTGGAACCTGCGGTACTCGGAGCGCGCCGGGCTGCCGTTCTCGAACACCACCATGCTCGCCACCGCGCTCGTGCCCTGCACGTTCGAGACGTCGAAGCACTCGATGCGGCCCGGCTTGTTCGGCAGGCCGAGCTCCCGCTGGAGCTCGAGCAGGGCTCCCGTCCGCCTCTGCTCGTCGCTGAGCCACTTGAACCTCTCCCGCTCGAGGGCCTCCTTCGCGTTGCTCATCGCCATCTTCAGCAGGTCGCGCTTCTCGCCGCGCTTCGGCACCTGCACCTCGACCCTCGAGCCCTTCTGCTGCCTGAGCATCTCGCGCACGGGCTCGGGGTCGGTGAGCTCGTACTCGAGCAGCAGCACGTCCGGCACCGTCGCGACGTGCGCGTAGAACTGCTCGACGAAGCTCTGCTGGATCGCCTCGGCAGGCTCTCCCTCGGCGTTCTTCATCACGTAGTGCTCGTGGCCGTGGAGCTTGCCCTGGCGGATGAACAGCACCTCCGCGCACGCCTCGTCCTGCTCTGTGGCGAGCGCCACCACGTCTATGTCCACGGGCTTGGGCAGGACCACCTTCTGGCGCTGCAGGACGTTCTGCACATCCGCGAGACGGTCGCGGAGCCTCGCCGCGCGCTCGAACTGCAGGTTCTCCGCGGCCTCCTCCATCTCGGCGCGCAGCCTCTGCACGAGCTGCTCGTGCTTGCCCTCGAGGAACAGGACCACCTCCTGCGTGGCCGCGCGGTACTCCTCCAGGTCGGCCCGGCCAGCGCAGGCCCCCATGCACCTGTGGATGTAGTACTGCAGGCACGGCCTGCGGTGGTTGCCCTGTATCTCCTCGGGAGAGCTGCACAGCTGGAAGACCTTCTCGATCAGGGCGAGGGTGCGCGCGGCGGAGCCGCCGGCTGGGTAGGGCCCGAAGTACCTGCTGTCGTCCTTATCCATCTGGCGCGTCCGCAGCACGCGCGGGTAGCGCTCGTTCACCGTCACCTTGATGTACGGGAAGCTCTTGTCGTCCTTGAAGATCACGTTGTACTTCGGGCGGTGCCGCTTGATGAGCGTCACCTCGAGGATCAGGGCCTCGTGCTCGCTGTCCGTCACGATGTAGTCGAAGTCGGCGATCTGCGAGACGAGCTGCATCGTCTTCGAGTCGAGGTGCTTGTTCGTGAAGTATGACCTGACGCGGTTGCGCAGCACCTTCGCCTTGCCGACGTATATCACCGTGCCGTCGGAGTCGTACATCAGGTATACTCCGGGCCTGTCGGGCACGGCCTGCAGACGGGTACGGATCGCTTGTCTCGTGCTCTTTGGCGCGGCCAACGGGGCAGTCTCCTCCGGAGAGATTCTACCATAGCGCTCGGAGGCGGCGGCCGGGGCTTTGCTATAATCGCACGATCGCACTTTTCCCGGAGGAAACGCTTGGTTTTGAAGTTCTTTCGGGGCAGGCAGAGCCCCGAGGAGCGCGACGAGAAGATACACGAGGGGCTCGAGCGGAGCCGCCGCGGCCTGTTCGGTCAGATGGCCTCCCTCTTCGACCGGGAGGAGATCACCGACGAGACCTGGGAGCAGCTCGAGGAGCTCCTGATCGCGGCCGACGTCGGGGTGGAGACGACGTTCGCGCTCGTGCAGGGGCTGCAGGAGCGCGTGGACAGCGGCGAGCTCAGGCGACCGTCGGAGGTCCGCGAGGCCCTGAAGCAGGACCTGGTGTTCATACTCGAGCAGGTGCCCCACAGGGAGCCGCAGCCCGACGGCGAGGGGCTGGGCGTGATGCTGGTGGTCGGGGTGAACGGCGTCGGCAAGACCACGACGATCGCGAAGATCGCCAACCTGATGAAGCAGAACGGCGTGAACGTGCTGGTGGGCGCGGCCGACACCTTCCGCGCGGCGGCTATTGATCAGCTCGAGGTGTGGGGCCAGAGGGCCGGGGTGCCCGTGATCTCGGGCGCTCCCAACTCGGACCCTGCGGCCGTCGTGCACGACGCCCTCGCGGCGGGGGTCTCGCGCTCGGCAGACCTGGTGATCGTCGACACCGCCGGGCGGCTGCACACGAAGTATAACCTGATGGAGGAGCTGAAGAAGATCCAGCGCGTGAGCGCCCGCACGGCGAAGCGCCACGAGAACCTGCTCGTGCTCGACGCTACGACCGGCCAGAACGGGCTGGCGCAGGCCCGCAAGTTCGCCGAGGCCGTGCCGCTGGACGGAGTGGTGCTCGCGAAGATGGACGGCACCTCGAAGGGCGGCATCGCGTTCGCGGTGGTGCGCGAGCTGCGCGTGCCCATTCGCTACATAACTACCGGCGAGAAGATCACCGACATCGCCGATTTCGATCCGAGGGCGTTCGTGGAGGCGCTGTGGCGCTGAGCTTGGCGCCGCCTCGGTAGGAGGCATATATGTTCGAGAGTCTGAGCGACAAGCTGCAGGGGACCTTCCGCAAGCTGGGCTCGAAGGGCAAGCTCCAGGAGAGCGACGTCGACCTGGCGCTGCGCGAGGTACGCATCGCGCTCATGGAGGCGGACGTCAACCTGAAGGTCGCCCGCGATTTCGTCAACGGCGTCAGGGAGAAGGTGCGCGAGAGCCACGCGCTCGAGAGCCTGACGCCCGCGCAGCAGGTCATCCAGGTGGTGAACCAGGAGATGATCGAGCTGCTCGGGAGCACCGAGAGCAAGCTGGAGACAGCGCCGACCCCTCCGACGGTCTACATGACGGTCGGCCTGCAGGGCAGCGGCAAGACGCTGGCGTGCACCAAGCTCGGGCTGATGATCCGCCGCGGCGGAGGCAAGCCCCTGCTCGTCGCGGCCGACGTGTACCGACCGGCGGCGGTCAAGCAGCTGGAGGTGCTCGCGCACAGCCAGAACCTGCCGGTGCACAGCGAGGGCACCAGCGTCCCGCCCGAGGACATCGCGAGCCACGCGCTCGACAGGGCGCGGTCGCAGGGCTTCACCCACGTGATCCTCGACACCGCCGGAAGGCTGCACATAGACGAGGCTATGATGGCGGAGCTGGAGCGAGTGAAGGAGCGTACCCACCCCACCGAGACCATCCTCGTGGTGGACGCGATGACCGGACAGGAGGCGGTGAGGGTCGCGCAGCAGTTCCACGAGCGCCTGGACGTGACGGGGCTGATCCTGACCAAGATGGACGCGGACGCGCGCGGCGGCGCGGCGCTCTCCATCCGGTCGGTCACGGGCATCCCGATCAAGTTCGTGGGCACGGGCGAGCGCCCGGACGCGCTCGAGCCGTTCCACCCCGACCGGCTGGCCTCGCGCATCCTGGGCCTGGGAGACATGCTCACGCTGATCGAGCGCGCCCAGGCCACCTTCGACGAGCGCAGCGCCCGGGAGATGGAGAACAAGCTCCGGACGGCCTCGTTCACCCTCGAGGACTTCTACAACCAACTGCAGATGGTCAAGAACATGGGGCCCCTGCAGCAGTTGATGGAGATGATCCCCGGGATGGGCAGCGCGATGCGGCAGCAGAACGTCGAGGTGGACGAGCGCGAGATGGTGCACATCGAGGCGATCATCCAGAGCATGACGCCCTACGAGCGACAGCACCCCGAGATCATTCGGGGCAGCCGCAGGCGCCGGATAGCGGCGGGCAGCGGCACGTCCGTCGCGGACGTGAATGCGCTGCTGCACCAGTTCAACCAGTTCCAGAAGATGATGAAGCAGCTCTCCTCGGGCAAGCGGATGCCGAAGATACCGGGCCTGTTCGGCTAGGCAACGTAACTCGACGGTCTGGTATAATCGCAGCGCGTTGTACCTTTCTACCGGGCAGTAGCGCGGCCCGGCGAACCCAGAGGAAGGAGAGTATCTTTGCGCGACTACGAGATGATGGTCATCCTCAGCCCCACGATCGAGGAGGAGGCGGTCCCCGCGGCGCTCGAGCGAATCAGCCAGGCGATCGCGTCCCACGATGGCGAGGTTGGCGAGGTGAGCACCGAGCCCCCCTGGGGGCGGAGGAGGCTCTCCTACCCTATAGATGACCACAAGGACGGCTTCTACGCGGTGTACCGGTTCAGGCTGGATCCAGAGCACACCAAGGAGCTGGACCGGGACCTGAAGCTCAACGACCAGGTGCTGCGCTTCCTCGTGACCCGGCCGGACGCGTAGAGCCGTGATGAAGGTGTGATGCTATGGCCAAGGATCTGAACAAGGTGATGCTGATCGGCCGTCTCGGAACGGACCCGGACATGCGATACACACCGAACGGTGCGCCGGTCGCATCCTTCCGGATGGCCTGCTCCCGCAGGCGCACGACCGCCGAGGGGGAGGCGCGCGAGGAGACGGACTGGTTCACGGTGGTGACGTGGAACAAGCTCGCGGAGATCGTGAGCCAGTACCTGAACAAGGGCAGCCGCGTGTACATCGAGGGGCGCCTGCAGACGCGCCAGTGGGAGGACCAGAACGGACAGCGGCGCAACGTGACCGAGATCGTCGCCAACGACATGATCATGCTCGACAGCCGCAGGCAGAGCGAGCGCGTCGAGAGCGGAGAGCACGGCGAGGCGAACGGCGATTCCCACCTCGAGGAAGTAGACCCGAACGACATCCCGTTCTAGCACGACCGCGCGCCGGGATCGCCCGGTGCGCACATCAAGGAGGAGAAGGACCAGGTGACCCAGGAAGCCACCGAGGGCACGAACACGCAGGCCGCGGCCCAGGGGGCTGCTCCACAGCAGGGCGATGCGCAGCCCGCAGGACAGCCCGCGCGCGCTGAAGGGGCTCCGCAGCGCAGACCCCGGCGCGGCGGCAGATACACGCCGCGTCGCAAGGTGTGCGCCTTCTGCGTGGACCGCATCACCGACGTGGACTACAAGGACGTCAGCCGCATCGTCAAGTACCTGTCCGAGCGGGGCAAGATAGACTCGCGGCGGAAGACCGGCACGTGCGCCAAGCACCAGCGCTCGCTCGCGACTGCGATCAAGCGCGCCCGGTACATGGCGCTGCTGCCCTACACCGCGACCCACTACCGACCGTAGCCGAACGGTGCCGCCTCGGCCGCCACTCTGATCTGGGAAGGTGAGCGCACATGGCGCAGGAACGGTCGCGGAGCGCCGCCAGGCAGGCCCCTCGGGTGAGGAGGCCTCGCAGCCGGCGCGAGCGCGAGGAGCTCCGCCAGAAGATAGTGCTCGGCCTCATCGGGCTTGCGATCCTGGTCGCGGTGCTCGTGATCGTCGTGCCGTTCGTCAACCGCCAGGTGCTCGAGCCCCGCAGGGCGCTCGCGCACGTCGGGGACGTGACGATCACCCGCGCGGACTACGACGCCCAGTACAAGTTCAACAGCCTGTACCTGTACGACCCCTCCCTGCTGAAGAACGTGTTCAGCGCGTACGAGCAGAACCCGAACGGGGTCAGGAGCCAGCTGCAGCAGCAGATACAGCAGCTGCCGCAGGCGGGCAGCCCGGACCCCCAGGTGCTCGACGCGATGGTGGACAACGCCGTGCTCGTGCAGTCGGCGCCCGACGCCAACATCCGGGTCACCGATCAGAGGGTACGTCAGCTCCTGCTCAGGGACCTCGGCGGCTCCTCGCAGCCCGCCGCGAGCCCCACGACCACGCCCACGGCGACCCCCAAGGCGGGCCCGACCCCTACCCCGGCTCCCGCCAGCCCACAGCAGGTGGACAGGTTCTTCGACATGCTGAGCAGTACGGCGGGCATCTCCGAGGACGAGTACATGAAGCTCGTCGTGGCGCCGCAGTACGTGCGCGAGCGCTACACCGATGAGCACGTGCCAAAGTCCGGCCCCCAGGTCCACGTGCGCCACATCGTCGTGCCGACGAAGAAGGAGGCCGAGGAGGTTCTCAGGAAGCTGCGGTCGGGGGTGAAGTTCGAGGTGCTCGCGAAGCAGTACTCGACCGACACCTCGAACAAGGACAAGGGAGGGGACCTCGGCTGGGCGCCGAAGGGCGTGTTCGTCAAGCCGTTCGAGCGGGCCGCGTTCTCCCTGACCAGGCCCGGCCAGATCGCGGGGCCGATCCACACAAGGTTCGGCTGGCACATAATCCAGCTGCTCGAGAGGAGCAGCAACCGCAAGCTCACCGACGCCCAGAGGCAGCAGGTGGGAGCTCAGCTCGTCCAGAAGTTCATAGACGAGCACAGGGCGCAGCTCAAGCGCCAGGGCAGGCTCGAGGTGAACCTGCCGCCGACGCCCACGCCCGTCCCGACGGCCGCTCCACAGGGATGACGCCGTCCGGGGCGTTGCGTGGATCGGCTGGCTGTGTTAGTACATGGCGGGTGGCGAGGGCGCCACGGCTCGAAAGGAGAACGGCCGCAAGATGAACGCAGGCAGGTACGCGTACTTTCGTGGTGAGATGGTGCCGATCGAGCGCGCGCAGGTCTCGATCATGACGCACGCGCTGAACTACGGCACCGGGTGCTTCGAGGGCATCCGCGGCTACTGGAACGAAGAGCGACGCCAGCTCTACGTGTTCAGGATGCCCGAGCACTACGAGCGCATGCGGAAGTCCGCGCGCATCCTGATGATGGATCTGCCGATGTCGGTCGAGGAGCTGTGCGCCCTGACGGTGGACCTGCTGCGCCGGAACGGCCACACCGAGGACACCTACATCCGCCCGCTGCTGTACATCTCCGAGCCGATAATCGGCGTGCGCCTGCACGGGCTGGCTTACGACTTCGCGCTCTTCTCCGCGCCGTTCGGGGCCTACGTCGAGACCGAGGGCGCGATCCGCGTGCGCACGTCCTCCTGGCGACGGGTGGACGACAACTCCGCGCCCGCGAGGGCGAAGATCACCGGCTCGTACGTCAACGCGGCTCTGTCGAAGTCCGAGGCCGTGCTGGACGGCTACGACGAGGCGGTCGTGCTCACCGACGACGGGCACGTCTCGGAGGGGAGCGCCGAGAACATCTTCATCGTGACCAGCGGCAGGCTGGTGACCCCTCCGGTCTCCGACAACATCCTCGCGGGCATCACGAGGGCCACGCTGATCCAGCTCGCGCGCGAGAGGTTCGGCATCGAGACCGAGGAGCGCAAGGTGGACCGAACAGAGCTCTACTCGGCGGACGAGGCATTCCTGTGTGGCACGGGCGCGCAGCTCCTGCCCATCGGCGAGGTGGACCGCCGAAAGGTCGGCACGGGCGGGGTGGGCGAGATCACCGAGGCGCTCAAGTCGGCGTACGAGCGGATCGTGCACGGCGAGGACCCCGAGTACGCCCACTGGCTCACGCCGGTGTACACCGGGGCCGAGCGCGCTCCCTCCTCGCGGGACGAGGTCGGCACGCCCGCGTAGTCGGGCGCGGGGCAGAGGCGAGCTAGCGCCGGGAGCGCGCGGGGCCGCTCTGACCCCTGCGGCGGTAGTCTGGCGCGTCGAGCTGCACGTATCTTACGAGCGACACGTCCAGAGCCCGCGACCGGATCCGCTCGTCAATGCGCTCGAGGTCCTGGTTCGTCGTGATGACCGTCGGCAGCTGAGTGTTGTAGCGGTGGTTGATGATCTGGAACAGCTTCTCGCGCGCCCAGCTCGTAGCGTTCTCGGTGCCCAGGTCATCGAGCACGAGCAGCGGCACGCTGCGGATAGCCTCGAAGCGCTCGTCGTAGGTTACCTCGGACCTCGGGTTGAACGTCTCTCGGAGGTAGTCCAGCAGGTCGGGCACGATGCGGAACAGGCTGCGCGTGCGGTGGACCCGCACTGACTCATTTGCGATCGCGGCCGCGAGGTGGGTCTTGCCGCTGCCGCACGGCCCGACGAGCAGCAGCCACCCCACGGGATGCTCGGCGTACTCCTTCGCCGCCTCGTACGCCGCTCGCGCGCTCCGGTGCCAGCCGGGGTCGAAGGTCTCGAACGTCTTGCTCGCGAAAGCCTCCATGTTGCTGAGCATCTCGAGCTCGCGCAGCATCTGGGACTCGGTCTCGGCGACCCTGCAGTTGCAGGGGATGAGGCGGCCGAAGTTGGGGTCGCCCACGGGCGCTTCCATGCGGAGGAAGCCAGCGCCCTTGCACACGGGGCACACGTCCTCCCGCTCGCGCTTCGGCGCGAGGTTCCTCGGTATCCTCGCCTGCAGCTGCTGAGCCACGTCACCCACCTTCTTGATCATGTCCCTACCATATCCGATCGCGCGTGCGCGTTGCGAGGGAATCAGTCGGGCTCGCGGGTGGTCTCCAGGTCCGCGAACCGTGTGGTGTCGTTGAAGAAGCGCAGGGGCACGGTGCCGACCGGCCCGTTGCGGTGCTTCGCGACGATGATCTCCGCGATGTTCTTGCGCTCCGTCTCCGGGTTGTACAGCTCGTCGCGGTAGATGAACATCACGACGTCGGCGTCCTGCTCGATCGAGCCGGACTCTCTCAGGTCCGAGAGCATCGGGCGGTGATCCTGCCTCTGCTCGACGGCGCGGCTAAGCTGGGAGAGTGCGACGACGGGCACGTTCAGCTCGCGCGCCAGCCCCTTCAGCCCGCGGCTGATCTCGGAGATCTCCTGCACCCGGTTGTCGGTGCGGCCGCCCTGCATCAGTTGGAGGTAGTCGATCACGATCATCTCGACGCCCGTCTGGGCGTGCAGGCGACGGGCCTTGCTCCTGAGCTCCTGTGAGGACGCGCTCGCGGTGTCGTCTATATAGATCGGCGTCTCGGAGAGCTTGCCGAAGGCGTGGGTGAGCAGGCCCCACTCCTCCTCGTCCAGGTAGCCCATCCGCAGGCGGTGGGAGTCTATGCCGGTCTCCATGGACAGCAGTCGGAGCACGAGCTGCTCGGCGCTCATCTCGAGGCTGAAGATGCCGACCGGCCGGTTATGCTTGATCGCGGCGTTCGCGGCCAGGCACAGCGCGAAGCTCGTCTTTCCGACGGAGGGCCGGGCTGCGACGATGATCAGATCGGACCTCTGCAGGCCCCCCGTTATCTGGTCGAGGTCGTAGAAGCTGGTGGGCACGCCGACGATCTCGCCGCGGTGCTGGTGCTGGTAGTCGAGCCGGTCGAAGAACTCGGCGAGCGCGTCGCGCAGCGTGATGAAGTCGCGGCCGCTGCGGCGCTCGGCCACGCGGTACAGCACCTGCTCCGCGCGATCGAGCGCCTCGCCGAGTTCGGCGTCCTCCTCGTACCCTATGCCCGCGATCTCGGTTCCGGCCGCGATGAGCCGTCTGAGGGTTGCCGTGCGCTCGACGATCCGACCGTAGTACTCGATGTGCACGCTCGTCGGCACCGAGTTCATCAGCCACGTCAGGTAGCTCGCCCCTCCCACCTCCTCGGCTATGCCGCGACGGGAGAGCTCCTCGTGGATCGTGATGAAGTCGGGCGGCTCGCGGCGGTTGTACAGGTCGAGGATCGCCTCGTAGATCCTCGCGTGGGCCTCGCGGTAGAAGTCGTCGGGCCGCAGGAACGGCGCGACCTTGATGATGGCGTCGCGATCCACCAGGATGCTGCCCAGCAAGCTCTGCTCGGCCTCGATGCTGTGAGGGGGCAGCTTCTCCAGTGTCTCGACCAACGCCGCTACTCCGCTTCCACGATCACCTTCACGATGGGCGAGTGCTGCGCGCTCAGGCGCACGGGCACCTCGAAGGTGCCGAGCATGTGGATCGGCTCCTCGAGCACGACCCTGCGCCGGTCCACCTCCTCGCCGATCTGCCTGGAGAGCACCTCCGCTACGTCGGCGTTCGTGACCGAGCCGTACAGACGCCCGTCATCGCCCGCGCGCACCTGGAACCTGACCTCCTGTCCCTCGATGCGCTGCGCGAGCGCGGCGGCCTCCTCCTCCTGCCTGGCGAGCTTCCGGTCCTGCGCGGCCCTCATCTGCTCGACCTGCTTGAGCGCGCTCGCGGTGGCGGGGGTCGCGAGCTTGCGCGGGAGCAGATAGTTGCGCGCGTAGCCGTCCGCGACCTCCTTGACCGTGCCGGGGGCGCCCAGGCCCTGCACTTCCTTCAGAAGAACTACCTTCACTTGCCCTTCCTTACCTCCCGATGGGAGCACTATGTATCCTATGCCGCGGCAGTACACGTTGCAACGGCGAACCAGTCAATGGTAGGGAGCGACAAAGCGGGTCGTCAAGGAGATCGGCGGAGGAACGGCGGCCGCACTCCGGCCGGCTCTCGGGTAGAATGCCCAGTGTTCACGGAGGGGAGAGCTGTTGGTCGAGATCGAGCTGTCGCCCGTGCCGCCCTACGACTTCGGTAAGGTGCTGGATTACCTGCGCACCTCACCGGCCGCCGTGCTCGAGGACGTTTCCGAGCCCGACACGTACGCCCGCGCGATCGAGCTCGGTGGCCGGGCGGCTCTGATCCGGCTCGAGTCGGCGGGCATCGCAGAGCATCCGAGCCTGCGTCTGAGGGTCGTGACGGGCACGGT
>CADDYR010000133.1 GCA_902810765.1 Chloroflexota bacterium | reverse complement strand
GATGATGGGCGATCCCAACTCCACCTGCTCGCGCAGCCGGGCGAGTGCCTCCGTGCGGTTCACGCCCTCGCCTCCTCGCGCTCCCGAGCCCAGCTCTGGTAGTGCTCGTGCAGAGCCTCCGCCATGGCGCGGGCGAGCTCGGGGTCGTTGATGTCCGTGTCCAGCTTGCGGACGTCCACTCCAGGATCGAGGCTCTCGAGCAGCGCGCCGAAGAGCGCCTCGTCCGCCTCAGGGTCGTGGAACGGCTGCCCCTCTGTGGCGATTAGGGACACTCCCCTGAGCGGTACGAACAGCGTCAGAGGCCCCCGCGCCCGGTTCAGCTTGCCCGCGATCCTCCTTCCGAGCTCCGCGCACTCCTTGGGAGTGGTGCGCATCAGCGTGGTGGTCGGGTTGTGCCTGTACAGCCGTCGCCCCCTGAATTGGGGAGGCACGGTGTCCATCGGACCGAAGTTCACCATGTCCAGCGCGCCCAGGGACACCACCTGGGGTATCCCGAGCTCACCGGCGGCCTCCAGCCGGTCGGGGCCCGCCGAGAACACCCCTCCCACCAGCTCGTCGGCCAGCTCCGTAGTGGTGATGTCGAGGGAGGCTGTGATGAAGCCTCCCCTCATCAGCGCCTCCATCGAGCGGCCGCCCGTGCCCGTCGCGTGGAACACGAGCACCTCGTAGCCCAGTTCCTCAAGGCGCTGGCGTGCCGTGGTCACGCAGGGGGTGGTGACGCCGAACATCGTGGCGCCGACGAGCGGCCTCGCCTCCGAGGAGGGCCGGAAGCCTGAGCTGGCCCTCGCCATCCCCGCTATCGCGCCCGCAGCGTTGGAGAGGATGCGCTCCGAGATCTGGTTGATCCCGGCTATGTCCACCACCGAGTACATCATCGTGACGTCGACCGCCCCCACGTACGGGCGGGTGTCGCCTGAGGCCACGGTCGAGACCATGAGCTTGGGGACCCCGACCGGCAGCTGGCGCATCGCGTGCGTGACCAGGGAGGAGCCTCCCGTGCCGCCCAGCCCCAGCACGCCGTCCAGCCTTCCTTCCGAGTGGAGCCTCTTTACCACCTCACCCGCGCCGCGCGCCATCATCTCGACCGCCACCCCGCGGTCCCCTCTGGAGGCGAGCTCGCGGACGTCGGCGCCCGCGGCCGCGGCGACCTCCTGCCTGGAGACGTCGGGCGGCACCAAGGGCTCCCCCAGCACGCCCGCGTCGACGAGCACCACGTCTACACCCTCTGCGCGGCACCGCTCCCGCAGGTACTCGTACTCCCTGCCCTTCGTGTCCAGGGTCCCGACGAGGACCACCGTCGCCATCTATCCCCGCTCCTTCCTGCCTCTAGGCGATCTCGCCGGTCTCCTCCAGCGTCTCGGCTCTGCGCTCGGGCGAGGAGAACGATACCACGCTCACCAGCGGCTCGGAGCTGGTGCACCTGGCCCAGTGGGGCACTCCGCGCGGGATTCGGATCACGCACCCTGGGGTGAGGTGGAGCGTCTCCTCTCCCAGCCTGTGGTCGCACTCGCCCGACACCACGTAGAGCAGCTCCTCGCAGTTCGGGTGGGCGTGCAGAGGGTTGCGCCTGCCCGGGTAGATCGTGACCACCCCGAGCGTCTGCTCCGCCCCCGGCATCTGCTCAGATCCGACGAGCCAGCACAGCTGTCCCCAGCTCGTCCGCACCGCCTCCTGCTCGTCCACGCTCCGGACCACTCCGTCCCTGCTGAAAGTACCCTCCATTGAACACCTCCCTCGGTAACTCAGCTTGCAGCGTTTGTGTCGGTCGGGTCCTCGAGCTGGGCGACCACCGACCTGCGGACGCCCTCTATGTGCTCCTCCATCAGCCTCGATGCCAGCTCCCCGTCACGGGCCTCGAGCGCCGCGACTATCCGGGGGCGCTCGTGAGCGGTCCGCTGCACGACGTCCGGATCGCGGTTGGCGAAGGCGCGCACCATCTGGATCCTGTGCCTCAGCCGCTCCAGCGCCTCGACGAGCACCTCGTTGCCGGAGAGGCGGGCGAGGGTGGCGTGGAACCGCTGATCGGCGGAGGCGTACCCGTCCATGTCGCCGCGGTCGAGCGCCTCCTGGACGGCGTCGAGGATGCCGCGCAGCGCGTTCACGTCCTCACAGGACATGTTCGCGACCGCGAGCCTCACCGCGAGTCCCTCCAGGGCCTTGCGCACCTCGTACAGGTCGCCGACCTGCTTCGGGGTGAACGAGCGCACGAAGTTCCCTCTGTAGGGCCGGTGCTCGACGAGTCCTTCCTGGGCGAGCTTGCCGATCGCCTCGCGCAGCGGCGTGCGGCTGACCCCGAGGGACTCCGACAGCGCCTTCTCGTCGAGCCGGGAGCCCGGCTCGAGCGCGCCCGACTCGATCATCGAGCGCAGCCTGTGGTGGACGCTCTGGTTCAGCGTCCTATGCTCGAGCGGTAACATCAGCGCTCACGACCTCTCACGCGATCCTCCCTCCTGTCCCCGCCGCGTTCCCGACAGACCGGACGTGATGAACCAGTAGCAGGCGCTCATCGCGCCCACGAGTTCGCTGCCGCTCTCCTCGTCGGCGCACACCCATCCATCGAAACCTATCTCCCTTATAGCAGAGAAGATGGGGGCGAAGTCTATATCTCCCCGCCCGAGCACTCGGAACTCGCCGTCGGCGAGGTCCTTGAGGTGGACGTTGTCGACGAAGTCTGCGAAGTCCCTGATCACGCCCGCCACGTCTCCTACTCCGGATTTCACCAGGTGGGCGGTGTCTACCGTCAGGCCGACGTACGGCTGCTCGACGCTGCCGAAGAACAGGTCGAGGTCCTCGCGATGCATCACGGGCTGGTCGTAGTGGTGGTGCAGCGACAGTCTGACGCCCGACTGGAAGGCTTCCTTGCCCAGCTCGGACAGGAGCCGGGCGAACCTCCTGATGTCCTCGGCCCCGACCTGCCTCCTCGGGACGGTGTGGCAGAAGACGACCCGCTCGCAGCCGACGGACTCCGCGAACCCGAACAGCTTGCGCAGCCTCGCGACCCCGTCATCGTCGAGCGCGCCGCCCGCGATCACTCCCGACGCGACTCCCGGGTATGGGCCCCACTCCTCGACGAACCGCTCCGGACTGTCGACGTACTCCCGGTACTGCCCCGCCTTCAGCTGCAGTCCGTCGTAGCCGACCTCCCGAAAGCCTGTGAACAGCAGGCGCCTCTCTTCCTCGGTGCTCGTGGGCCTGGAGAACCCGACTCTCACGCGCGCACTCCCTCCTCCAGCGACACCGGCCGGTGCTCCCGCGCGGATCGGTAGGCCCCGTCGAGCAGGGCGACGGTGCGCAGGTTATCCCGCCCGCCGTTCGAGGGCTCGGCACCCCGCTCGATGGCGGTCAGCAGCACGTCCAGGCTCCTGAACGTCGCCCTCGGCTTCTCCGCGCCCTTGTACGGGTTGTCCCACGTCTCCCTGGGTTCCGTACGGTTGTCCCTCTCATAGAGGAACGCGCCCTCGTAGCAGAGCACGAGCGCCCCTTCGTCGCCGATGACCACCGTCTCGGTCCTCCTGTAGGGCGAGGAGAAGCTCTCAACGTACGACGCGATCGTGCCCTGTTCGAACAGCACCTGCACGACCGCGTCCGTCTCTCCGATGCAGTCGATCGCGTCCGACGAACGGGTCTCGCAGCTGACCGACCTCGCCTCGGCGTCGAGCACCCATCGGAAGCCGTCCAGCCAGTGGACTCCCATCACGGCGAGGGCGTGGCGGTCCGACCGGATCCGCCATCCCGAGTCCTGCCGCAGCATCAGGTCCTGATGAAAGATGCTCGTCACTTTCCCGATCCTGCCTTCGGCCACGAGCCCCCTCGCGGTGTCGAACGGATAATGATACCGGAAGTTTTGGTTCACCGCGAGCTTCACTCCCGCGCGGTCGGCCGCCTCCACCATCCCCTGAGCCTCCTCGAGCGTGTCCGCGAACGGCTTCTCGACCAGCGCGTGCTTGCCCGCCGCGACGAGCGTCTCGACCGCCTCCCTGCGCACGGGGGTGGGAGTGCACACGATCGCTACCTCGAACGCTGCGCCTTCGATCATCTCGTCGAGCGACCCGAAGCTCCGCTCGAGACCGTACTCGGCCCGGGCCGCCTGCGCGCGCTCGCGAACCGGGTCGCACGCCGCGACCACTCGGGCCCGCTCGGGATGCGGCAGGTACGCATCGAAGTGCATGCGCGAGACGCCTCCACAGCCTACCACGGCGATATCAAAACACCTGCCCATGTACACGGTCCCCCTTCCCTGATGCTACGATACCTGTTGAGCGCACCGGTCTGTGCCGCAAGCCGCCCGCGCCGGTGCGTCACCCCTTCAGCCCGGTCCGGCTGATCCCCTGGATCACGAGCCGCTGCGCGAACAGGAAGAACAGCAGCGGCGGCGCTATCGCCACGATCACGGACGCGAGCACGGTGCCGTAGTCCAGGTCTCCGTACGCGGACTGAAAGGTGACCAGCGCGAGCGGCAGCGTCTGCTTGTCGGGCGTGCTGACGACGATCAGCGGCCACAGGAAGTCGTTCCACGCCCCCAGGAATACGAACACGCCGAGGGTGGAGAGTGCTGGTTTGGTGAGCGGCAGGATCACGTGCCAGTACACCTGCCACAGGTTGGCCCCGTCGGTCCTGGCCGAGTCCTCGAGGTCGCGCGGGATGCCCTGCATGAACTGCCGGAGCAGAAAGATGCCCAGCACCGACACCACGTGCGGCAGGATCAGCGCGGGATACGAGTTGAGCAGCCCGAAGCGATGGAACTGCAGGAACAGCGGCACGA
Source organism: Chloroflexota bacterium (assembly GCA_902810765.1). GTDB lineage: Bacteria > Chloroflexota > Chloroflexia > Thermobaculales > Thermobaculaceae > CADDYR01. Next base: position 6,276 of record CADDYR010000133.1, on the reverse strand, counting down.
GCACCACCTCGTACGGGATCATCATCGTGGCCAGCAGCACCACGAACAGGGGTCCACGGCCCGGAAAGCGCAGCCTGGCGAAGGCGTAGGCCGCCAGAGAGGACGTAACCAGAGCCCCGGCCGTCGAGGCCAGCGCGACGATGACGCTGTTGAGGAAGGCGACGAAGATGTTGACGGCGCGCCCCGAGGGGTCCGTGAGGTTCTCCCAGTTCCCGAATACGGGGTGTAGGGGCAGGAACGGCCGAACGGGCCCCACGATCTCGAACTGCGGCTTGAAGCTGCTGCTCAGGACCCACGCCACCGGGAGCACCCAGATCAGAGCGAGCACGAGCGCGACGAGCGTCAGCGCCGCCCTGCCGAGCCACACGGGCCGCGCGGACTTCCTCAAGCGCCCCGCTCTCACGGCACGCCGCCCGATGGTAGGTACACCTCCACCGACCACGGGCCTACCCAGCAGTCGCGCGCGCACGCTGGCCCCGACGTGCTCTACTCATATCTCTCGACTCCTCTGAAGAAGCGCAGCTGGAACAGTGTGACGACGAGGATGATGAGGAACAGACTCCAGCCGATGGCCGCGGCGTAGCCCGTGCGGTAGTCCTGAAACCCGGCCTCGTACAGGTACTGCAGCATCACCCTCGTGCTGCCGAACGGGCCGCCCCCGGTCACGAGGAACACCTGCGCGAACACCTTGAACGAGTCTATGAGGCGGATGATCAGCACGAACAGGAGCACAGGCGCCAACAGCGGCAGGGTCACGTAGCGGAAGCGCTGGACCGCGCCGGCCCCATCGATCTTCGCGGCCTCGTAGAGCTCCCCCGGGATCTCCTGCAAGCCCGCGAGGATCACCAGAAAGGGGAACCCGACGCGCCACCAGAGGGTGATCAGCACCACCGCCCACATCGCCTGTCCCGGGTTGTCGAGCCACTGCTGGCCGGGCAGACCGGCATCTGCGAGCCAGGTGTTCAGCACGCCGGTGTCTGGGGAGAGGACGAACTTGCCGATGATGGCCACCGCGGACCCGGTTATCAGGTAGGGAGCGACGAACGCCGCGCGGAAAGCCGCGCGCCCCGGCAGAGGCTCGTTCGTGAGCAGCGCCAGCAGCAGTCCCCCGACGACCAGTAGCGGGACGTTCTCCACGACGAACACGAAGGTGTTGCCGACGCTGTGCAGGTAGACCCCGTCCCGCAGGAGCTCCTGATAGTTCGCGAGCCCCACGAACCTCTCCTGCCCAGGCGTGAGGCTGGCGTTCGTGAAGCTCAGGTACAACCCCTGCAGGATGGGGAACAGCCACAGCAGAGCGAACGGCACGAGGAACGGGAGCAGGAACAGGTACGCCGTGAGTCCGCCGGGCCAGTGGAAGCGGTGTGCGGTGAATTCTCTGAGCATCAAGCCCTCCCCGATCCCGTCACGGCCTGTTGAGTATCTCGTTCGCCTGAGCCTCGACCTGGGTCATGGTGGATCTCACGTCGGCTCCCTGATAGGCGATCTTCTGCATCGCGTCGTCGAGCACGGTGAACGCCTGGCTCCAGTTGGGCACCGCGGGCGGGAAGTGAGCGTAGCTCGCCTCCGGCACCCACACCTTCTCTATGCCGCGAACTACCGGGCTCTTGCTCCGCTTCATCTCATGGTGCACGCGCACGTTCGTCGGGACCTGGGACTGGGCCCACTCCAGGCTGCCGGTCTCGAGCAGCCAGACGACGAACTTGCCTCCTAGCTCCTTCGCCCTGGGATCCTCCGGACTCTTCTTCATGAGGCAGTAGATGTGCGATGTGGATATCACCGCCTGCTGCTTCTCGAAGAACCGCGGCATAGTGGTCCAGCCGAAGTGGGTGCCGTTCTGCTCGTTCTGTCTGATGATCTCCCGCAGGTTCCAGGGGCCCGCGGGCCACATGGACACCTTGTTGGCGGTGAGCGGGTTGCCGTTGCCGCTGAACTCGTGCGGGAGCTCGCACTCGTACTTGTGCACGAGGTCCTGCTCGAACTGTGCCGCCTCTATTGCCGCGGGGGTGTCGAAGAGCGCTCTTGTCTTCCCGCCCTCGTGCGATATCATGCCCCCGCCCGCCTGCCAGCTGTAGGTCTGCCAGGGCATGAAGTAGCCTGACTCGCGCGAGACCCCGTACCGCCCTTTCCGCGTGAGCGCCCGCGCCGCCTCGATGAACTCATCCCTGTTGGTCGGGGGCCTCTCCGGGTCGAGACCGGCCTGTTCGAAATGGGCCTTGTTGTAGAACAGGGCGAACGGCCCTATGCTCATCGTCAGCCCCAGGAGCTTGCCCTCGTACATCGGCAGCTTCCAGGCCACCTCGATGTAGTCGGACCTCTTGATGCCGAGCGCCGCCGGCTCGACGGGATAGAGGAACTGCGCCAGAGGCGGGATCTCGAGGTTGTGGAGCGCGACGACGGCGGGCGCGGTGCCCGCCACGGCCGACGTGCGTATCTTGGTCACGTAGTCGACGTCGTGCGCTGGCGCCGAGAACTTGACCTTGAAACCGCTGTGGGTTCGGTTGTAGCGGTTGACTATGTCCTGCATCACCACGCCGTCACCGCCGGTGTAGAAGGTCACGAACTCGAGCGTCTTCGTGCCGGACGATCCGGCCGCCGGCTTGCTCTTGCCGGAGCCGGAGGGCGCGTGAGTGCCCGATGCGCCCCTCTCCGAGGCGCCCGAGCCGGCGCCGCAGGCGGACAGCAGGCTGCCAAGGGCCGTTGTGGACAGCCCGAGCAGCGCCGCCTGCCTCATGAAATCTCGCCTGCTGAGGCACGGGCGCCCGGTCGTGCCTGGCGAGGGTTCCGGCGCTCTGCTTCCCGATGACATCCGCAGCCTCCTCCCTTCACCTACTTCGTCCAGCGGCCCTGCATGAGCGGTTTCGAGTCTCTCACCGCCCTGCCCATGGCCTCCTGCGCCGAGAGCTTTCCGGACCACAACAGGCCCAGGGCCGGGTCCAACGCCTTGTTCTGGATCTGCTCGAGGTTCCGGAGCCAGTACACCGGGGCCTGATGCGGGATGTAGTCTAGGACATAGTCCACCAGCACGTCCTTCGCGTCGGACGGATAGACACCCTTCTTGCCCTCCAGCCACCTCGCGGTCCACGTCGGTTCCTTGTAGTACTTCAGCTGGGGAGGCATCCACAGCCCGTCCTTGAACAGGCTCACCTGGTCCGGATCTATGTGGTACTTGTAGAACTCGTACGCCTTGCCGGGATGTCTGGTGGCGGAGAATATCACTCGAGCCGACGCCCGAAGCAGCGTCGCGGGGCTCCCGAGCCTCGGCAGCGCGGCCATGTCCCAGCTCAGGCCCTTCGTATGGCTGTAGTCCAGGATCGCCCAGTGGCCGTTGATGTCCATCGCCACCTTCCGGGATTGAATCAGCACGTTCGTAGAAGGCATCGTCTCGGACTGAGCCGGGGTAGGCGATACGCGGTGCTTGTATATCAGGTCCTGCAGCTTCTGGAGCGCCTCCACAGCCTCGGGCTGGCTCAGCAGCAGCTCGGTGCCCGCGTCGTTCGCGAACCTGCCGCCGTTGCTCCAGATCATCGGCAGGTACGTGTACTCATCCTGAGTGAACGAGACGCCGAAGGTCCGGATGTTGTCCGGGTCGAAGCTCGGGCTGGTCGCGTCGTTGCCCTTCGCGTCCTTCGTAAGCTTCCTGGCGACGTCCACGAACCGATCCCAGGTCCAGGCGTCCTCGGGCTTCGATGGCGGGTAGTCCAGCTGTGCTGCGTCGAACAGGTCCTTGTTGTAGTAGAGAAATGTGATCTCGCCTATGGAGGACCCGATGATCCTGCTCTCGCCGTACCTGTAGAAGGCGTTCGGCAGGAGCTTGGTGGGGTCGCTCTTGATGTACGGGGTGAGGTCGAGCAGCTTGCCCTGCGAGGCGAGCTGAAACGCCTGAGCGCCGTCCATGTAGGCCACGTCCGGAGGGTGGCCGGAGGCGGTCATGGTGATCATCTTCTCCGAGTACTGATCTCCGGAGCTGGGCACGTGCTGAGCCGTGACGCGGACGTCGGGGTGCGAGGCGTTGAAGCGCGCGACCATATCCTCGACGCCCTTCTTCTCGTTCGTGGATCCCCAGAACGTGAAGAGGAGCTCGGCCCTCACGGGCGCGCGGGCGGCAGGGTGCGGAGTCGTGCCTGAGGACGTCTGAGCGGACCGCTCTGCGGCGCCGCAGGCCGCGGACGCCGGGCCGAGGAGGGCAAGGGTCAGCCCCGCCCCCACTACCCGCCTGAGCAGCTCCCGGCGCGACAGCCCTGTCTCCTCAGCAGACCGAGAATGTTCGGGATCACGATTGGCCACGATCACAGCCCTCCCCCGATCGGGAGCTCGGCGGGCCGATGCCCGTTTTGCATTCTTTATCTTGCATGCAATATACAACAATAGGGGTCGGAAGTCAAGGGCCGGTCGTGGTAATGCGCTGGTCACTCATCCAAGACGTGGAGGCGTGCCTGCGCTCGCGCGATGCTTCGAGCCCCGCGCCTGATGTCAGCTTCGAGGAGGTGCTGGCCGACACACGGGTGTCCGACGAGACGGAAGCGACGCGGAACGTGGCCTCACTCGCCGAGGGCGCGGGAGACGGCCTCCTCGAGCGACAGGTACGCGCCCTCCGAGCGAGCGGTCTCCACGCCCGGAGTGTCCTGGCTCCCCAGGCGCGAGAGCCACCTCTCCTCCTGGGCGCTCTGGGCCGGGTGACGCGGAGCGGACAGCAGCTCCCGGCCGGACTCGGCCGCTGCGAGCATCCACGCCGCCTCCTCCCACCGCTCCTCCGCGCAGCTCAGGCAGGCGAGCTCCTCCAGCCCCTCGATCAGACCCTGCCGATCCCCCAGCTGGCGGAACATCTCGAGCGCCCGCCGCAGGCTCTCCCGTGCATCCTCCAGCCTGCCCTCCTCGAGCTCGACCGTCCCCAGGTTCAGGGTAGACGCGGCGAGGCAGCCGGCGTTGCCCGACTCGAGGCTCATCTCGAGGCTCTGCTCGAGCCTCCGGCGCGCCTCCCGGGTGTGGCCCTGGTACAGCGCGAGCAGGCCGAGGTTGTTCAGGGACTCGGCGGCGTTCTGCAGGAACCCGAGCCTCCGACGCAGGGCTAGGCTCTCGCGGATAGGACCCTCCGCCTCCTCGAGCCTGCCCTGGAAGAGCAGCGTGAGCCCGAGGTTGCTCAGGCTCGCCGCGACGCCCCACTCGCTGCCGAGCTGCCTGCGGATCGCGAGGCTCTCCCTCGCCAGCTCGGCGGCTCTGTCGTGCTGCCCCAGGTAGAGCGCGACGAGCCCGAGGTTGTTCAGCGACTGCGCCACGCCCGCCTCGTTCCCGAGCTTTCGTCGCAGCGACAGGCTCTCCTCGTGCAGCTCGCTCGCCACCCGGTAGTCGCCCTGCTCCCAGGCGAGCATCCCCGCGCCGTTGAGCGCCTCCGCCCGAGCCTCCTCCGGGGAATCCCGCCCATCCGACAGGAAGTGCTCCAGCCACTCGCGTCCCTCGCGCCTGTGGCCGTGCGTGTACCAGAGCCTCCAGAGCGACGCGCAGAGGCGCAGTCCGACCCCGGTCTCCCCCTCCTCCCGGGCCCAGGCGAGGGCCGCCCGGAAGTTGTCGTGCTCGGCCTCGAGCCTCTCGAGCCACTCGCGCTGGTCGCTGCCCGTGAGCTCCGGCGCCGCCCGCTCCGCGAGGCGCAGGAAGTACGATGCGTGCGCCCCGCGGGTCGCGGCCAGCTCTCCCTCCTGCCTCAGCCGCTCGAGCGCGTACTCGCGCACCGTCTCGAGCATCCCGATCCGGGAGCGCCCCCCGACCTCCTCGTGAGTCACGAGGCTGTTGTCCGCGAGCACTACGAGGTCGTCCACGACGTCGGCTCCGCACACCTCCTCGATCGCGTCGAGCTCGCACCCACCCACGAAGACCGACATGCGCGCGAAGAGCTGCCGAGCGCTCGCGGGGAGCATACGGTAGCTCCACTCGAGGGCTCCCCGCAGCGCCTGCTGCCGCTCGGGCACGTCCCGCGCGCCGGTGCCCAGGATGTCGAGCCTGCTGCTCAGCCTGTCGAGCATGGATTGGGGGGAGAGCAGCCTCATCCGCGCCGCAGCCAGCTCGAGCGCGAGCGGCAGGCCGTCCAGGCGCCTGACGATCTCGGCGACCGACGGCGCGTTCTCCCTGTTCAGCGCGAAGGCCGGATTCGCCGCTCTCGCCCGCTCCACGAAGAGCGTCACCGCCTCGGACCGGGCGAGCCGCTCGGGGGTGGTGTCGTGGTCGGGCAGGGAGAGCGGGTGCAGGGGGAAGTTGTGCTCTCCCGGCACCCTGAGGAGTACG
>CADDYR010000132.1 GCA_902810765.1 Chloroflexota bacterium | reverse complement strand
TCGTGCCGGCGATGGTGTTCCTTTCGGGCTCGGAGCTGCACAACTCCTTCTGGCCGTCGGCCTACAACCCGATCCTGACGACGTCGGACGCGCTGCTGCTCGCGTTCGCGGCCACGGTCACCGCAGGCGGGGTGGTCGAGCTGAGGCGGATAGCCTCCGAGCGCGAGAGGCTGCTGGCCTCTGAGAGGGAGAGGGTGGAGGATCTGAGGGAGCTCGCCACGCTCAAGGCGGACTTCAGCCGGATGGTGGCGCACGAGCTCGGCGCACCCCTTGCGGCGGTGCTCGCCTGGCTGGACCTGCTCGAGTCGGGAAGGGCTACTTCGGGCAGCGCGGAGCTGGCGCACGCGAGCATCAGGGCTCAGGTGGAGGCTCTCAGGTCGCTCGTATCCGACGTGCGGACGGCGGGGGAGGTGGAGCGGGACGACTTCCGCGTCGAGCTCGGGGAGGTGCCCGTGAGCTCCATCCTGGCCGAGGCCGAGGCTTTCGCCCGCTCGCTTCCAGGCGAGCACCCGGTCGGCGTCGAACAGCGGTCGGACGCGCTGGTGAGGGCGGATCGGGCCAGGATCGGGCAGGTGATGCGGAACCTCCTCTCCAACGCCGCGAAGTACTCCGCCTTTGGAAGCGAGATCAGGATTCGGGCCTCCGAACACCAGGACAGAGTGCGTTTCGAGGTGGAGGACCAGGGCCGCGGGCTCGCTCCGGAGGACCTGGAGCGGGTGTTCGAGAAGTACGGCAGGGGGAGCTCGGACGCGGGCCTGCCTGGAGCCGGGCTGGGGCTGTACATCTCCAGGCGCATACTCGAGGCGCACGGCTCCCAGCTTCGGGTGGAGTCCGAGGCGGGCAGGGGCTCGGTATTCGGCTTCGAGCTGGAGGTGGTGTGAGTGCGGGTGCTCCTAGTGGACGACCACGTGGGCCTCAGAGAGCCCCTCGCGCACCTGCTGCGCGCGGAGGGCATCGAGGTGCTCGAGGCGGGGACGCTCTCCGAGGCGCGCGAGCTGCTCGCGGGGGTGGACGTGCTCGTGGTGGACCTGGGGCTTCCGGACGGCGAGGGTCGGGATCTGATACCCGAGTACCTCGGGGCGAACCCAGTGGGGAGGGCGCTGGTGCTGAGCGCGAGCACGGACGAGGCGGAACTGGCGTCCTGTGTCGCGGTCGGGGCGGCGGGGCTGCTGAACAAGACGGCCTCGTCGCGCGAGATCACGTCGGCGGTGAGGAGGCTGGGCGAGGGCGGGATGCTGCTCTCCCGCGGGGAGGTGACGCGCCTGGCGGAGCTGCTGAGGCGGGAGCGGCTGCGGAGGGCGGAGGCCGAAGCGAGGCTCGAGCGCCTCACCCCTCGCGAGGTGGAGGTGCTCAGGTGCATCGCCGAGGGGATGGACGACAAGGGGCTGTCGGCCAGCCTGGGGATCAGCGGGAAGACGGCGAGGCGTCACATCGAGGGCATCTTCTCGAAGCTGGGGGTGCAGTCCCGCCTGCAGGCGGTGCTGTTCGCGCTCCGGCACGGCGCGATAAGGCTGTAGCGAAGGATCTGGGGGCACGCTCCGAAGCCCCGGGACAGATTCTTCGGCCTGCGGCCTCGGAATGGCACATTCAACCACCCAGGTGCGGAGCCGCGTAGGTGATTTTGCCCACCTAGGCATGGGTGTTTTTGCCCATTTCCCTCGGCCCATCCGGGCGGTATGCTTCCTTCCAGAGTCGAACCAACGACACGTTCGGGAGGAAGGCGATGCGCGGAAGGCTGGAGAGGTCGTCCTGGTACCGGGGGCTGGCGGTCCTGGTGATTTCGGTGCTCGCGTTCGGCGGGGTCGTGCAGACCGTGCAGCCCACATCCGTGCGCGCCTCCTCGGCGCCCTCCCTCCTCGGGGCCACCTCTGCCTCGGGACAACCTCCCTCCGATCAGCAGGGGCCGGGCGCGGTGTCCCCGAAGGTCTCCACGAAGGGGCAGCTGGTCAGGCAGAGCCGGTACAGCCGGACGATAGACAACGGGGACGGCTCCTACACCACGACCTTCTCCCTCCGCCCCCTGTACTGGCAAGACTCCCACGGCCGCTGGCAGGGCTTCGACAACTCCCTTGGGGCCCTCTCCTCCGACCCCGACTACTCGTACGAGAACGCCTCCAACGGCTACACCGTGCGCTTCGGCAAGCCCTCGGGAGTGGACACGGGCAAGCCCGTGGTGTACTTCTCCTCGGGCTCGGACTCGCTGAAGATCACCGCGATCTCGGCCAAGCCCTCCAGCATCTCCCACAGCGGCTCCGAGGTCACCTACAACGATGCCTATCCCGGCATAGACGACGAGTACACCCTCGACGACGAGCGGGTGAAGGAGTCGTTGGTGCTCGAGGACTCCTCATCCGTCACCTCCGGCCTCTCGTTCAAGTACTACCTCGACCTGTCGGGCCTTGTTGCCAGGCAGGGGAAGGACGGCACGATCGAGCTCGACGACTCCTCGGGCAGGACGGTGTTCAGGACGCTGCCTCCGGTGATGACCGACTCGTCGGGAGCCGAATCCCCTTCGGTCACCGAGACCCTCTCATCCGTCGGGCAGGGCAGGATGCAGCTGGTGGTCACTCCCGATCAGAGCTGGCTTTCCGATCCCTCGCGGAGCTTCCCGGTGGTGCTCGACCCCTCGGTCGAGCAGGTGAGCTACCAGCCCGACGAGGGCGTGGGGCAGGACGTGACCGTGAACCAGGACTACCCGGGCACGAACTACGACTACCAGAGCCAGCTGCAGGTGGGCAAGAAGGCGACGGGCTCAAAGTGGGACACCCTCGTCCAGTTCCCCGAGCTCGACTCCGTGCCGCAGGACTCGGTCGTTGTGGACGCCACGCTCGAGCTGTACGGCTACTCGGGGCAGAGCGGGATGGCGATGGAGGCGCACGCGAATTTGGGGCCTTGGAGCGACTCGACGGTGACGTGGAACAGCGCCCCCTCGATCACGAGCGCGGTGTACGCGAGCGCGAGCTCGGTGGCGTCGGGCTGGAACAACCTCGGCCTCACGGACCTGGTGAGGAGCTGGGTGAGGGGAGACCTCGGTGACTACGGGGTGAGGCTCACCTCGACCGGGGACAACGGGCTCCAGACCGCCTTCACCTCGAGCCGCTCGACGACGGCATCCCAGCGCCCCAAGCTGGTGGTGGACTACGTGCCCGCGGGCCGCTACGGGCTCGACGGCCACCTCACTTACGCGGCCGAGCAGGACTACGGAGGGGGCACGAGCTCACAGGTGGAGGTCTCGACCGGAGACCTCGTGCTCTCGCACGACGACGGCTCGATCGGGGCTCGGGGCTTCGGCGTGGACCTAACGAGCACCTACAACTCCCAGGATCCCTATGGACAGACGGCCTACTACGACAACGAGGGGGCCAACTACGGCGAGGGCTGGACGTTCTCCGAGAACCAGAGGCTGTACGAGATAGACTCGGGCAAGGCGGTGGTGTTCAAGGACGGCTCGGGAGGGGCGGACCGGGTGTTCGTCGTAAGCGGCACCTCCGGCACCACCCAGAGCTACTACTCTCCGATCTACTACGACTACACCCTCACGAAGGACCTCTCCAGCAGCGCGGATCCCAAGAGGATCTACACCCTCAGGCCCCTCTCTTCCAGATTGTCGCTGTACTTCGATGGAGGGGGCAAGCTCAGGCACATCGAGGACGGCAACGGCAACTACCTCGACTACTCCTACGACACCGACTCGACGAACATCTCGGATCCCTCGGGCAAGCTCACTCAGATCACGGACGTGGCGGGCCGCAAGACCACCTTCGAGTACTCGGGCACGGGCGGCAGGCTCTCGAAGATCACGGACATGGCGGGGAGGGTCTCCACCTACTCGTACGACTCGGACGGCGACCTCACCTCGATCACGAACGGGGCGGGCACTCCGGCCGCGGCCACGACCACCTTCGGGTACGGGATCTCGCACCACCTGTACTACGTCGTCAACCCAAGAGGCTACAAGAGCTACGTGGTGTACGGGGTGAGGGATCGGTGGGACACGAGCGGGGACGCGGAGGGCTGGGCCGCCGACGGAGCGACCTCGGTGAGCCAGTCCACCGCCCACGCCTACCGCGGCTCGGGCTCGCTCGAGATAGACCTGAACCTGCCGAGCAACAACCAGTGCCTCGTGCCCCCCTGCCCGCCACCAGCGGGGGGCGCGTCCGAGAGCTTCTCCTCCCCGGTCTCCTGGAGCAGCGTCCAGGACGAGCTCGTCTCGTTCGTGTACGTTCCCTCGAGCGCACCCTCGCTGAGCGCGCAGTTCGTGCTCACCGACTCGCGGGGCGTCGTGACCCAGGGACCGCTCACGCCCTTGAGCTCGGGAGGCTGGACGGAGGTCCGGATGCCCAACGCGCACATTGATCCCGGCCACGAGGTCAGCAAGGTGTCGGTGATGGTGTCGCCCTCGGGCAGCCTATCGGGCTATACGGGATCGGTGTGGCTGGACAACCTGGTGGTGAGGGGGCAGGTGGAGCACTTCCAGGACCCGAATGGAGTAAACGACGACTCCTTCTCCTACGACTGGGACGGCTCCTCGCACAACGGCACCCCCACGACCACGTTCTCAATGAAGGACCAGAGCGGCACCTACCAGCCCACCACCTACTCGTACGACCAGGCGGGGCTGGTGACGGGTGTTACGGATCCTCTGAGCAACAGCGACAGCGCCACCTATGATGCAAACCAGAGGCTCACCAGCACGACGGACTCGACGGGCGACAAGACGACGGTGGGCTACTACGACACGAGCAACGACCCGAAGACGGTCACGAGCCCGGCGAACGAGACCCAGGCTCAGGGAGAGAACACCTCGAACGGGGACGTCACGTACACGATTGATCCGCTCAACGAGCAGAGGAAGAGCCAGGGACAGGACTACGTCGCCACCGTCTACACCCACGACTCCTACGGCAACACAACGAGCGAGCAGGTCAACCTGTACTCAGCATCCACCGACCTCGACTCCAACCCCGGAGCCGCGCCCAAGAGCCAGCTCGAGAAGACGAGCTACACCTACGGCGCGGGAGGGCTCCTCTCCTCGATGACCGATCCCAGGGGCAACACCACCTACTACACGTACGACAGCCTGACAGGATACCTGATCAAGATAGATGCTCCGGCCGGCAGCGGGGAGACCAGTCGTAGGGTGACGACGATCACGCGTAACGTCGACGGCGGCGTTCAGAAGGTGCTGGACCCGAAGGGACAGACAACAACATACGCGTATGACGACCTCGGCCACCTCCAGAAGATCAATTACTATAAGGCGGACGGTACTCTCGACTTCTCCACAAGCTACATACTCGACGCGAACGGGTTCCAGACGGCGATGAGCGACAAGACGGGCTCCAGCAGTTGGACATATGATGAGAATAACCAGCTGACAAGCGAGTCACGCACGCAGTACGGGGTCACGAAGACGGCCAACTACAGCTACTACGCCGACGGGCTGCTGTCGTCGATGACGACGTTCAACAACCAGACAGTCAATTACGGTTATGATGCTGCGGGGAGGCTGGTATCGCAGACAGATCCCAACGATACGGATGCCAGTGGTAACGCTCGGTCCATCACGTACAGCTACGACAGCGACTCCCGACCAGTGATCACGACCTACCCGAGCGGCGTCTCGAGGCGCGTATTCTACGACAGCGCCGGTCGTGTGAACCTAGTCGAGCTCCAGACGAGTACCGGAACAACGGTGCAGAGCTTCACATACGACTACGGCAGCACGAGCGCCGGGACGTACTGGAACGGCTTCGTTCGGAGTGTGTCCGAGCTCGACGGCTCGGTCGTGAGCTACAGCTACGACGATCTCGGCAGGCTCGTATCGGCCGTCAGGACCGGGACTAATCCGTTCAACCAGAGCTATAAGTACGATGCTGACGGCAATCGTACGAGTGTTACGAGCAATGGTGTCACGACTAATGCTACATACGACGCCGCGAATCAACTCACGACCCAGGGCACGCTCAGCTACAATTACGACCGCAACGGTAACCTGTTGTCGTACAACGGTGTCACGCTCACCTACGATGCGTCCGATCAGCTAACTGGAGGGACCACTTCGGGAGGCACCAGCTTGGGGTTCGGCTATGATGGCAACGGGCGCAGAGTGAGCCGCACGGTGGGCACCAACCGTACCGACTACTGGCACAACTGGATGGGAGTGCTCTCGGAAACTGGGGACACGAATGTCAGTTATCTACGCGGCTTTGATCACCAGCCCCTCTCGATCAGCAGCGGTGGGTCCGTTCATGACTACGCGATGGATAGCCTCGGCGACGTTACAGGTTTAGTCTCGACGGGTGGTAGTCTGAGTGATACCTACAGCTACGACCCGTGGGGACAGAGCAACGGGAGTTCGGGCAGTACCTACAACCCATATCGGTACACGGGCGCATACTCGGATGACGCCACGGGGCTGTACCAGATGGGCGCGAGGTACTACCAGCCCAGCGCCGGCCGCTTCACACAGTTGGATCCCATGGAGAGCACCATCTATGATGGGCAGCGCTATGCCTACGCTTCCGAGAACCCGGCCAACTTCACCGATCCCTCTGGGAATAACACGGTGTGGGGCAACTGCGGGGTCTCCTGGATGTTTGTAAGTAATACCGGGCTCCACGGAGTGGCTCGGTTCAACTTCGGTGTCGACTCGAACTGGGCTATGGGTCCCGTCGTCTGGATCGACGCGAGAGTGAGCTGGATCAGGATCGGGTGGTGGTTCAGGACTGGAGGCCACAACTTTGTAGGCCCTTGGCACAATTTCGTCTGGGCCGACGCGTACTCCGATGGCACGGGCTCTGGTTGGGTCAGGGGTCAGTTGAGCGGCTGGGTTGAGACTGCCTCCGGGCACACCTGTACCATCCTCGGGCCTTCAGACTGGACCTGGATACGATAAAAGACACCGGGCGGCGTAATGCAGTGGAGTGATCACCATAATGTTGCAGGCATCTCGTGACAGACATCTGCGTGAGCGATTACTGGCCGTGCGGCACCTGCCACCCGGCACTCCGATTCCTAAGCCTCGCAACGCAGACGAGTTGCAGCTACTCGCGGAGCTTCTGCAACTGCCGGACCAGGTAGATCCACTCAAGTGGCTCCAGGACGAGCGTGGAGAGCAGGCCGCGCTCGTCGCGTTGCGCAGCTTGCTGCGCGAGGCAAGGGGACGGGTCCTCGGACTGCTGTGGGCCAGGTTATTCAGGGTACCGGTACCCGAGCGTGAGCGCCTATTGTTTGGTGATCTCTTCCAGCTGCAGCATAGCTGGTTCTTGCTCGCTCGGATGAAGCGGGTGTCCAGTGCCTCGCCTGACACACTACGGGGTCTGCTCCAGCAACTACGAACGCTCCGAGGAGCACAGTCCGTTGTTCGCATCGAGCAGGTGTCGCGGGACCCAGACGATAATCTGCTCTTAGAGTTGTTTGGTCTCCCCGAAGACGTTGACCCGCTCAAGTGGCTTCAAGAGGAACGGGGCGCACTCGCTGCCAGCCTGGCTTTGCTCAGACTGCTCTATCAAGGCGGTCAAGAGCCCGACCTCAACGTTGGGCGGCGGGTCCACACGATGCATCCCATGGAGGCGGTCCGTGATGACGGACGGGTCCGCGTGCTGATGGAGGAGATCGTCTTCGGAACCACCGGGTTCTCGATATCAGCACGCATTAGGCTGACGCCGGCCGACGTGCCACTACCAGGGGATGCCCTCTATACAACGTTAACTTGGATGGGATTCGACCGGGTATTCGATGACCGTGGGAATCACTACCTCCTGCAAGGCTTCAGGTTAGTCGGCATGGCAGAACAGCGCCTTCAGATGTCCTTCCACCCGGCCGTCGCGTCCGATGCCCTCAGGCTCACGTTCATCTCGAACCCTGCAATGGTTGAGGTCAGCGGGGTGGGGCTGGCGGAAGGCCCGGGCGAGCTGCCGGAGCTGGACATTGGTGAGATCGCGTGGGAAGTGGCAGTCCCAAGCAGGAGTCGGTGAGCAAGAGGTGTACGGAGTGGTGGACAGAGCGGAGTCGGAGACTGGCCACATCCTGTGGGTGGTCCGGCCGGCTGGCGGCGATGAGGGCACTGGAGGAGGCTCCAATTGACGGGGACGTCACGTACACGATTGATCCGCTCAACGAGCAGAGGAAGAGCCAGGGACAGGACTACGTCGCCACCGTCTACACCCACGACTCCTACGGCAACACAACGAGCGAGCAGGTCAACCTGTACTCAGCATCCACCGACCTCGACTCCAGCCCCGGAGCCGCGCCCAAGAGCCAGCTTCGGAAGACGAGCTACACCTACGGCGCGGGAGGGCTCCTCTCCTCGATGACCGATCCCAGGGGCAACACCACCTACTACACCTATCAGACGAACACGCCGTACCTCGTCAAGGTGGACGCACCGGCGGGCACGGGGGAGTCGAGCCGAAGGGTCACGACGATCACCTACAACCCGGACGGCACGGTAGCAAGCAGGACGGACCCGAAGGGGAACAAGACCACCTACACTTATGACGGGCTGGGCAGGCTCACCGAGGCCGACTACGGGATGCAGGACGGGGTGGCCGACTTCAAGGTCACCTACTCGTATGATGCGGACGGCGATCGCACCTCGATGACGGACTCCGCGGGCTCGTCGAGCTACACCTATGACGAGAGCGACCGGCTCGCGAGCCAGTCGAGGACCCAGGATGGGGTGACGAAGAGCACGAGCTACTCGTACTACACCAATGGTCTGCTCTCCTCGAAGCAGTCGTACACGGGGCAGACGCTCGATCAGACCACCAGCTACTCCTACGACTCTGCGGGCAGGCTGGTATCTCAAACCGACCCCAACGACGGAGGGGGGACGGTGGGCTACACCTACGACAGCGACTCGCAGCTAATCAAACTCACCTTCCCCAGCGGGGCTACCAAGCACCTGAGCTACGATCAGGTGGGCAACGTATCGCAGATCACCCTGCAAGCACCCAACGGTGGACTGGTGCTGCAGAGCTACAGCTACGACTACGGGATAGACCAGCAGGGCAACCTTACCTCCAGCTACTGGAACGGGTTCGTGCGCAGCACTACGGAGCTAGACGGTTCGCAGACTTCCTACTCCTATGATGATCTGGGCAGGCTGGTGAGTGCTGTGAGGACGGGCACGAACCCGTATAGCCAAAGCTACACCTACGATGCCGACGACAACCTCACGAGCATCACCAAGGACGGGGTGACCACCACCGCCACCTATGACAATGCCAATCAGCTAGTGAGCGACTCCAGTGGCACCACTTACAGTTACGACCCCAATGGCAACCAGGTTGCTAATGGAGGCAATACCTTCAGCTATGACGCGGCCAACCACATGGCTTCAACGAACGGCGGGGTGTCGTACACCTACGACGGAGATGGGAATAGGACGAGCAGGACGGTAGGGAGTTCACGTATCGACTACTGGTACGAAGGATCCGAGATGGACCAGGAAACCGGCCCCCAGAACGCAACATATCAGCGTGACCCTGGTGGGCATCTGCTGTCCGAGTCGAGCGGGGGCAGCGTTCACGACTACAATACCGATAGGCTCGGCACTGTGACGGGACTGATGAGCACGGACGGCCATCTCACCGACAGCTATGGCTACACTCCCTGGGGCGAGGACAACGGCACGATTGGCAGCACCTATAACCCGTACCGGTACACGAGCACTTACTTGGACTCGGACACCGGGCTATACCAGATGGGAGCCAGGTACTACGAGCCCGACGCGGGCAGGTTCACGCAGATAGATCCCCTCTCCTGTTCCGTCACCCATGTACAGCGCTACTCCTATGCTGACGATAATCCGGTGAATGCCACTGATCCAACAGGCGAGAGAACGACTTGGCGCTGTGGTTGGGTCACGGTCTGGGAGGCATGGGGGTTCAACCCATACAGGTACTGGGCGTGCACCGTAGCATGCTTTATAGGTGCAGGTCTCATAACCCTACCGCTTGGCCCATTCATAGCGAGCCTAAGCGTGGGCTTGAGGGCATTCGCACTGACGGCTTCCTGGATAGGTGCAGGTATCGGAGGATGGTTCTGTGAGCGGTGGTGTCGGGAACACTCTTACAGCATGCGATTTTACTACAATCCGAACGGGGTGTACCGATGTTGGGAGGTATCGGGATGATCGCCCATACGTCTGAGGGTGTCCTATGCGCTGTGACTCCGTAGGGGGACAGTGCTCGATCCGCCTCCTATTGCCTCCTAGAACGATGGGGTTTTACCTACCCTGTGCCGAGTGCGGGGTAGGTAAACTAGAGCGATAGTTTGTGGAGCTTGGGTATGCTCGGTTCCAATGGTTGTCGTAATCTCTTCCTCGGGGTAGTTGTGTGCATATGTTATTCGGCCGTCCTATACTGGACATTGGCGAACATGGGTATCTTGGGTTTTGCCCTGGCTATCTTAGGCTTCACGGCTTTGTGTTTCGTCCTGCTAATCCGTCGGCAGGAAGTGCTCGCCAGATTCCTACTGACCCTCCTGTTCGTAGTGTCGTTCACATTAGCTATGGACAGGTGGTCATTGCCGTGGTGGATATGGGTAGCCGTAGCAGGTACGGCGGGCACGCTGGCATCCTTGGTGTTCTACCGAAACCGGAGATGAAAGCCCTACGGTTGCAACGTATCGTTAGGGAGGCGGATCACCGTGCAAGCACCCAACGGTGGGATGTTGCTCCAGAGCTACACCTACGACTACGGGATAGACTCGGGCGGCAATCCCACCTCCAGCTACTCCAACGGCAACGTCGTGAGCGTGAGTGAGGCTGACGGCTCGGCCACGAGCTACTCGTACGATGAGCTCGGCAGGCTGGTGGGAGCGAAGAGGACGGGCACGAACCCGTATGACGAGAGCTACACCTACGACCAGGACGGCAACAGGACGAGCGTGACCAGGGACGGGGTCACCACGAGCGCCACGTATGATGCGGCGAACCAGATGACGAGCCAGGGGGGCACGAGCTACGGTTACGACCCCGACGGCAACCAGGTAGCTGCTGGCGCTGATACCTTCGGCTACGACGCTGCCGGCCACCTGGTCTCGACGAACGGCGGGGTGAGGTACACCTACGACGGGGACGGGAACAGGGTGAGCGAGACGGTGGGGGCAGGGCACACCGACTACTGGTACGACGGGTCCGGGATGCATCAGGAG
>CADDYR010000131.1 GCA_902810765.1 Chloroflexota bacterium | reverse complement strand
GGTCCGAGGCGTGCGGCCCGAGCACGTGCGCGCCCAGCACCTCGCCGGAGCCCGCCTCGGCGATCACCTTGACCAGCCCCACCGGCTCTCCCATGCCGAGAGCGCGTCCATTGGCGGAGAACGGGAAGCGGCTCACCTTCACGTCGTACCCCTGCTCGCGGGCCTGCTCCTCCGTCAGCCCCACGCTCGCGAGCTCGGGCGTCGCGAACACCACCGCCGGCACGACCGTGTAGTCCATCTTCGTGCGCTTGCCGAGCATGTTCCGGATCGCGACGTGCGACTCGGTCCAGGCGACGTGTGCGAGCGGGATCGGGCTCGCAACGTCGCCCGCCGCGTAGATGCCCGGCACGCTCGTCTGCATCGAGTCATCCACCCTGATGGAGCGGCCGTTCATCTCGACGCCCAAGTCCTCGAGCCCGAGCCCTTCGGTGTACGGCCAGCGCCCGGTAGCGACGAGCACCGTGTCTCCTGAGACCGTCTGCTCGCCTCCTTCCTGGGAGAACCTGACCACGAGCCCGCCGTCCTCCCCCTGCTCGATCGCCTGCACCTGCGCCCCGAGGTGGAAGTCCACGCCGTCCCGCTTGAGCATCTGCTGGAGGCGCTTCGCCAGCTCCTCGTCGGACTGCATCAGGATGCGGGGCAGCATCTCGACGACCGTCACCTTCGTGCCGATGCTCGCGAAGATGCTGCTGAACTCGATCCCTATGTAGCCGCCGCCTATGACCACCAGCTCCCTCGGTGGCTCGGTGAGCTCGAGCAGCCCCGTGCTGTCCACCACTCTGGGCAGGTCTATCCCGGGGATCGGGGGCCTCGCGGGCACGGAGCCGGTCGCGATCAGGACGTTCTTCGCCTCGATGGTCTGCGCGCCGTCGGAGGTACGGACCTCGATCCTTCCCGGCTCCCTGATGGTCGCGGTCCCGAACACCCTCGTGGCTCCGTTCGCCTTCAGCAGCCCCTCCACGCCGCTCACGAGCTGCCCGACCACCTTGTCCTTGCGCGCGAGCAGGGCAGGGTAGTCTATCCCGACCTCCCCTTTGAGCCCCATCTCGGCCCCCATACGCGCCAGCCGCAGCACCTCGATGCTGCTTATCATCGCCTTCGTGGGGATGCAGCCGACGTTCAGGCAGGTGCCTCCCCAGTACTGCTTCTCGATGACGACCGCGCTCGCGCCCATCTGCTGCGCGCGGATACCGGCGGTGTAGCCCGCGGGGCCGCCCCCGATGATCGCGACGTCGTACTGCGCGTTCTGCTCGGACAATTCCTTCCTCCTCCGTTCGAAACCGGCGCCCGCCTACTCCAGCAGCCTCACCCGCACCCTACGCCCCGGCCGCACGTCCGGCCAGTCCTCCGGCACGATCGCGAGTCCGTTGCCGCGCGTGAGCGAGGTCAGTATACCCGAGCCCTGCTCGCCGGTGAGGTACGCCCGATATCCCGAGTCTGCATCCCCCTCGACGCGGACTCGCACGTAGTGGCGGCGCGAGTCGGTCTTGCGGTAGTGGTCACACATCTCGGCCTCGACCTCCCGCCGGGAGGCGAGCGGCAGCCCGAGCATGCTGCGGATCGCCGGCCGCGCGAACAGCTCGAACGACACCATCGAGGACACCGGGTTGCCGGGGAGCCCGAGCAGGGGCACGCCGGAGATGCTGCCGAAGGCGAGGGGCTTGCCCGGCTTCATGTTCACCTGCCAGAAGTCCATCTGCCCCTCGGCGGAGAGCATGTCCTTCACCAGGTCGAAGTCGCCCACCGACACCCCTCCGCTCGAGACGAGCAGGTCGAGCTTCCGCGCGAGGGCCTCGTCGAGCCTGCGCTTCAGGTGCTCGCGCGTGTCGCGGGCGATGCCGAGCATCACGGGCTCCCCACCCGCCTCGAGGGTCTGCGCGGCCGTCGAGTAGGCGTTCGCGTTGTATATCTTCCCCGGCGCGAGCGGCTCCCCGGGCTCGACCAGCTCGTCGCCCGTCGCGAGTATCCCAACCCTCGGCCGCCTGACGCACCTGACCTCCCTGAGCCCGAGGCTGGCCAGGACGCCCACCTCGGCGGGACGGAGCTGCGTGCCGGCAGAAAGCACGCGCTGCGACGCCCGTACGTCCTCGCCCGCGCGCCTGATGTTCGCCCCCGGCTCCACCTCGGCCCTGACGAGCACCTCGTCGCCCACGCGCTCCGTCAGCTCGACCTGAATCACCGCCTCGCCGCCCCGCGGCACCGGCGCCCCGGTCATTATCCTGATCGCGGTGCCCGGCTCGACGTCCCGAGCGCTCACGTAGCCCGCGGCGACGTCCGAGACGATGCGCAGTCGCCGGGGGCTCGCCTCGCTCGCGCCCCGGGTGTCCGCCGCCCGCACCGCGTAGCCGTCCATCGCCGAGTTGTCGTGCGGCGGGATGTCCAGCCCGGAGACGACTTCCTCGGCCAGCGCTCGCCCGAGCGCGTCGAGCAGCTCCACCGGCTCGTCGGGGAGCCTCTCGAACACGGACAGGACCCGATCCTGCGCCTCCTCGACGCTGAGCATCGCCTGACTCCTTCCCGGCCAACAATCACTAGCCGCGCGACGAGTCCTCGATGGCCTCCCGGATGAGCTCGTAGTCCTCGCGCGGCAGCTTGTGGACGTTACCCTGAAACGCCAGCCGCCAGTGCTGCGGCGGCCACTTCTTCGTGTAGCTCATCGCCTCCACGAGGGCCTCCGCCCTGGGGTAGCTGCCCTTCCCGGCGGCCACCTCGATCCTTATGGGGAAGCGGTAAGGGTACAGCTCGCCCTGCTTCGAGCTAGTCCAGATGGGCTCATCGCTGTAGGACGAGGCGCCCGTGACCTCGGCCGTGCCGCCGAACACCATCGCGCCGGTGAGGTAGAACACCACCTTGTCGCCCGGCCTCACCTGCTCCGCCTTCTTCCCGTGGCGGCTCTTCATGCCCGCGAGGTCGAAGCCCCTGTTGCGCGAGGTCTCGAAGTTGTCCGCCGACGACACGAGCATCCAGTACGTCGGCTCCCGTCCGTCCCCCGCCTCCGCCATTCGGAACCTCCCTCAGACCTTCTCCATCCTGGCTATGCTCGCCAGCAGCCTCTTGACCGAGCCCGAGTCGAAGCGGACCTCGACCTCGAGCTCGCCGCTCTGGGTGTTCGCGGCCACCACCTCGCCCTCCCCGAACTTCTCGTGTCGCACGCGGTCGCCCTGCCTGAAGTCCGGAGCCGAGCCGTTCGCCTGGACGGAAACGCTCCAGCGCCCCGAGGAGCCGGACTCGGGCTGCGGAGCCCTCGGCAGGCCGAGCCCCGAGATCGTTCGGCGCGCGCTCTCCGGGGACGGCACTCGGCCGCTGACGAGCTCTTGGGGGATGGCCCCGAGGAACCTGGAGGGGGCGTTCGACGCGACGCCGCCGAACACATTGCGGTGGAAGGCGTACGAGAGGTACAGCCTCTCCATCGCCCTCGTCACGCCCACGTACGCGAGCCTGCACTCCTCCTCCACCGCCTGCGGGTTGTCCAGCGACCTCGAGTGCGGCAGCAGGTTCTCCTCCATCCCGACGATGAACACGACCTTGAACTCGAGTCCCTTCGCGGCGTGCAGCGTGATCAGCGTCACCGCGTCCTCCGAGCCCCTCATCGTGTCGGCGTCGCTCTCGAGCGAGACGCTCTCGAGGAACTGCGTCAGCGCCTCGGAGGGGTCCAATCCGGCGTATTCCTGGGTCTGCGCCTCGAGCTCGCGCACGTTCTCCAGCCGCTCGAGGCCCTCGTCGCCCAGGTTCGTCAGCATCAGGGCGTATCCGGTCTGGCTGACGACCGCGTCTATGAGCTGCGGCAGAGGCTGGTGGCGGCTGTTCTCCCGCACGTCGTTCAGCGTCTCGACCAGCTGCCGGAGCGAGGTCTTCGCCTCGCCCCTCACGGCCGGGGCCGCCTCCCCGACCGCGAGCGGAGGAGAGGAGAGCCCGCACGCCATCTCGATCGTCTCCCACAGCGACAGCCCGTGGCGGTCGGCGTAGCCCTCGAGAGCCTGCAGCGTCCTCGGGCCGACGCCCCTGCCCGACGGCGTGTTCTCGATGACCCGGAGCAGGCTCGCGCGGTCCCGCGGGTTGTGGACAAGCCGGAGGTACGCCAGCACGTCCTTGACCTCCTTGCGCTCGAAGAAGCGGGTGCCGCCGACGAGCTGGTAGGGGATGCGGTACTGGTAGTCGTTCAGCGTCTGCTCGATGACGCGCGACTGCGCGTTCGTCCGGTACATCACCGCGAAGTCGCCGTATCCGTAACCCTCCGCGGCGCGGAGCCTGCGGATCTCGCTCGCGACGTACCGGGCCTCGTCCCTCTCGTCATAAGCCTCGCGCACTTCTACCGGCACGCCCCCGGCGCGGTCCGTCCACAGCGCCTTCGGGCGCCTCCCGGAGTTGCCCGTGATCACGTTCGTCGCCACGTCGAGGATCGCCTGGGTCGAGCGGTAGTTCTGCTCGAGGAGTATCACGCGGGCCTCCGGGAAGTCCCGCTCGAAGTTCATGATGTTGCGGATGTCGGCGGAGCGCCAGGAGTAGATCCCCTGGTCCTCGTCGCCCACAACGAACAGGTTGCGGTGCCCGGAGGTGAGCAGCTTCACGAGCAGGTACTGGGCGTGGTTCGTGTCCTGGTACTCGTCCACGAGCACCCAGCGCCATCGGTCGCGGTAGTGCTCGAGCACTGCCGGGTGCTCGGACCACAGCCTCACCACCTTCACGAGGAGGTCGTCGAAGTCCGCGGCGTTGTTCTTCTCGAGCAGTGCCTGGTACCTCCGGTACACCCGCGCTACGATCTCGTCGAAGTAGGAGTCCGTCGGGTACTGGGTCGGGCCGAGCAGGTTGTTCTTCGCGAAGCCGATGCGCGTGAGTATCGAGCGGCCGGGGTACTGCTTCTCGTCCAGCCCCTCCTCGGAGATCGCCTGCTTTATGAGCCTGAGCTGATCATCGTCGTCGTAGATCGTGAAGTGTGGGTCGAGCCCGACCAGCGCGCCGTCGCGCCGGAGGATGCGCGCGCAGGTCGCGTGGAAGGTGCCGACGGTGAGGGCGCGCGCCGAGTACGGACCGACGAGCAGGTCGAGCCGCTCGCGCATCTCGCGGGCCGCCTTGTTCGTGAACGTGACGGCCAGGACCTGCCAGGGGGGCACGCCCAGCTCCGAGAGCAGGTAGGCGATCCGGTGGGTGAGCACGCGGGTCTTGCCCGAGCCCGGTCCGGCGAGCACGAGCGCCGGCCCCGCGGGCGCTGTGACGGCCGCGAGCTGCTGCTCGTTCAGCCCGGCGAGAACAGGGTTGGTGGTCACTGGCAGGTATCCTCCGTCGCTGAGCCATTCTAACAGCCGGAAGTCGCCGATGGCAGGCGTTGCGGCGACGCCCGAGCTTCGGATAACATATAAGCGAGGCCGGATTCGATCGCACTCCGGCCACGGATTACTTATCTCTCAGGGGATCAAGGTGCCTACATACGAGTACGCGTGCAACGGTAACGAAGAGCATCGGTTCGAGAAGTTCCAGACCTTCTCCGAGCCCCCGGTCGAGAGCTGTCCGGTGTGTGGTGCCGGCGTGCGCAGGCTCATCTTCGCGCCTCCGATAGTCTTCAAGGGGCCGGGGTTCTTCAGGACGGACAACCGGCCGAAGTCCGACTCGAACGGCGAGAAGGACTCGACCGAGAGCAAGACCGAGACCGCCGCGGCGGCCGACTGACGCCGCGGTCCGCTTCGGACAGCCAGAGCCAAGCGTACGGGCGCCCCGATCGGGGCGCCCGTGCCTGAAGGCCCACAGGTCCTAAGCCTCTCAGAATAGGACCAGCAGGCAGTGATACGCGTATACAACACCCTCACCGGACAGAAGGAAGACTTCTCGCCCATCAGCCCGCCCAGGGTCACGATGTACGTCTGCGGCCCCACCGTGTACGGCCCCGCGCACATCGGCCACGCCAAGACCTACATCGTGTTCGACGTCGTCCGACGCTACCTCGAGTACCGGGGATACGACGTCGAGTACGTGGTGAACATCACCGACGTGGACGACAAGATCATCGCGCGCTCGAACGCGAGCGGCGAGCCCTGGAACGAGCTCGCCGAGAGGTACGCCCGGGAGTTCCTCGAGGAGATGGACGAGCTGAACGTGCTGCCCGCCTCGAAGTACCCGCGGGCGAGCGGCAACATCCATGAGATCATCGCGGACGTCTTGAAGCTCGTGGAGTCCAGCCACGCCTACGTCGTGGACGGCGACGTGTACTTCAGGGTCGAGAGCGACCCCGACTACGGCAAGCTCAGCGGGCGCAGGCTCTCGGAGATGAGGGCGGGCGCGCGGGTCGAGGTGGACGAGCGCAAGGAGCACCCGATGGACTTCGCGCTCTGGAAGGCCGCGAAGCCCGGCGAGCCCTACTGGGAGAGCCCCTGGGGCAGGGGCAGGCCGGGCTGGCACATGGAATGCACGACGATGTCGACCCGCAACCTCGGGCCGCAGATAGACGTACACGGAGCGGGCGCCGACCTCATCTTCCCGCACAACGAGAACGAGATCGCCCAGAGCGAGTGCCTGACGCACAAGGTGCCGTTCGTCCGCTACTGGATGCACAGCGGGCTGCTCCAGCTCGAGGAGGAGAAGATGGCCCGCTCCGTCGGGAACGTGCTGTCCGTGCCGGGGATCCTCGACCGGTTCGGCGCCGATGCCTTCCGCTGGTACGTGCTCTCGACCCTGTACCGCCGATCCGTGGCGTACTCCGAGGAGGCGATCGAGTTCGCCGCAAGGACGGTGCGCCGGGTGTCGTCCGCAGCCGCCCTCGCGCCCGCCGACGCAAAGCCGGACCTCGGGCACTACGCCGAGCAGCGCTCCGCTTTCGAGGCCGCGATGGACGACGACTTCAACACCCCACAGGCGCTGGCTGTGCTCAGCGACCTCGCGCGTGAGGCGAGCAGGCTCGGGTCCTCGGGCGAGGACCCGAGCCCGCCCGCGGCGCTGCTGCGCGAGTTCGGGGACGTGCTCGGCCTCAGGCTCGAGGTCGGAGCGGCGGAGAGGGCGAGGAACGCCGAGCCGTTCATAGACCTCCTCGTCGAGGTACGGGGCGAGCTGCGCAGGGCGAAGCAGTACGCGCTCGCCGACCGGGTGCGCGAGCGCCTGCGTGAGCTGGGCATCGCGCTCGAGGACGTCCCAGGCGGCGAGACCCGATGGCGGGCAGAGGAGTAGGCGACGGAGGCGAGTGGCTGTACGGCAGGCAGGCGGTCCGCGAGAGCCTTCGGGCGGGCCGCCGCTCCTTCCGCGAGCTGGTCGTGACGCTCCCTGCCGCCGAGTCCCCGATAGGGTCGGAGATCGTCTCACTCGCCCGGTCGGCGGGTGCCAGGATCAGAACCGGTGAGCGCTCCGAGCTAGACCGGCTGACCCGGGGCGCTCACCACCAGGGGGTCGCTCTCCGTGCGACGCCGTATCCTTACGTCTCGCTCGACGAGGCGCTGGCCTCGGAGGAGCCTCCGCTCGCCCTCGCGCTCGACGAGCTGCAGGACCCACAGAACCTGGGCACGCTCCTGCGCACGGCGGACGCGGTCGCCGTCTCGGGCGTGCTGATCCCGGAGCGCCGCGCGGCGGGGATCACGCCGGCCGTCGTGAACGCCTCCTCCGGCGCCGTGGAGCACCTGAGGGTCGCACAGGTGACGAACCTGGCCCGGGCGCTCCGGGAGCTGAAGAGGCGGGGGCTGTGGGTGCTCGGGCTGGAGGCCCTGCCCGACGCGCGTCCGCTGTGGGAGCTGGACCTGCCCAACTCGGTGTGCGTCGTCGTGGGCAGCGAGGGCGAGGGCATCAGGAGGCTCGTGCTCGAGCAGTGCGACCTCGTCGCCCGGCTGCCGATGCGCGGCCACGTCAACTCGCTCAACGCCGCGGTCTCGGGCTCTATCGCCCTGTACTCCATCGCGCAGAGACGCGACTTCTCGTCCGCATAGGCGAGGCATGCTAAAATCCATCCAGTGGCCCCGGCGCCACTCGCGCTCGTCATCCTGAGCGCAGCGAAGGATCTGCAATAGATTCTTCGGCCCGCGGCCTTCAGAATGACGGGCAAGGGAGCGGCCTCGAGACAGGCCCTCGACACGGGCAGGAAGGGGTGTAGCTGTCTAGAATGGGCAACCTCGACGAGTTCTACGGGCCGAACGCCGGTTACGTCCTGGACCTGTACGACAGGTACCTCCGCAACCCGAACGACCTCGACCCTGAGACCAGGGCTTACTTCGAGCGACATGGCCCGCCGCGCGAGCCGGAAGGGGCCGTGGCTGTGCAGGCTCCCGCCGAGATGGACGTGCTCAAGGTGGTCGGCGCCGCGAGGCTCGCCCGCCTGACGCGCGAGTACGGCCACCTGGCCGCGCGCGTAGACCCGCTCGGCTCCCCGCCCCCCGGCGACCCGGAGCTCGAGCTCTCGTACCACGGCCTGACGGAGGACGACCTCTCCCGGCTGCCCGCGAGCGTGGTCGGGGGGCCGCTCGCGCAGGGAGCGGCGAACGCGCTCGAGGCGTTCCGCAAGCTCCGCGAGACCTACTCGGGCTCGACCGGCTACGACTTCGATCAGGTGCAGGTCGCCGAGGAGCGCGACTGGCTGAGGGACGCCGTGGAGGGCCGAAGGTACGCCCTCGATCCCGATGAGGAGCGGGACCGGGCGCTGCTCGAGCGCTTGACCGAGGTCGAGACGTTCGAGCGCTACCTGCACCGCGCGTTCCCCGGCCAGAAGTGGTTCTCGCTCGAGGGGCTCGACGTGCTCGTGCCGATGCTCGACGAGATAGTCGAGCGCGCTGCGGAGGCCGACACCCGCGAGGTGGTGATCGGCATCGCGCACCGCGGGCGGCTCAACGTCCTCGCCCACATCCTCGGCCAGCCGTACGAGGAGATCCTCGGCGAATTCACGCACACCACCGCCCGCAGCAAGGGCACCTCGGCCTCCGACTCCTCCTGGGAGGGCTGGACGGGCGACGTGAAGTATCACCTCGGGGCCAAGCGCGTGCTCTCCGCCGCCGGAGAGAGGGTGATGCCCATCACGCTCGCGCCGAACCCAAGCCACCTCGAGTTCGTCGACCCGGTCGTCGAGGGCAGGGCCAGGGCCGCGCAGGAGGACCGAGGCCGGCCGGGACCGCCGAGGCAGGACGAGCTGGCCTCGCTCGCGATCCTGATCCACGGCGACGCCGCCTTCCCCGGACAGGGGGTCGTGGCCGAGACGCTCAACCTCTCCGGGCTCGACGGCTACCGAACGGGTGGCACGATCCACGTCATCGCGAACAACCAGCTCGGGTTCACGACCGGCCCCGAGGAGGGGCGCTCGACCCTCTACGCCGGCGACCTGGCGAAGGGCTTCGAGATCCCGGCGGTGCACGTGAACGCCGACGACCCTTACGCGTGCCTGATGGCGGCGCGGCTCGCCCACGCCTACCGCGAGCGGTTCCAGAAGGACTTCCTGATAGACCTCATCGGCTACCGCAGGTACGGCCACAACGAGAGCGACGAGCCGTCCTTCACCCAGCCTAGGATGTACGCGGCGATCGCTCAGCACCCCACTGTGCGCGAGCAGCTGGCGCGCGACCTGGCAGAGCGCGGCACGGTCTCCGCTGACGAGGCCGAGGCTATGGTGAGGCAGGTGACCGAGCGGCTCCGCGAGGCGCAGAAGAGGGCCACCCCCGGAGGCCCGCCGCCGGAGCCCGACGAGCGCCTGTCGTGCCTGGTGAACCTCGACGGGATGGAGACGCTCGTCAGCCGCGAGAAGCTCATGGAGTACAACGCCGCGCTGCTCGAGCGCCCGGAGGGGTTCACTCCGAACCCGAAGCTCGAGCGGCTCATACAGCGCCGGAGGGAGGCGCTCGAGAGCGGGACGATAGACTGGGGGCACGCGGAATCGCTCGCGTTCGCGTCCATACTGGCGGACGGCATCCCCATCCGGCTGACCGGGCAGGACACCGTGCGCGGCACCTTCAGCCATCGCCACCTCGCTCTGTACGACGTGAACACGGGCGAGCCCCACGTGCCGCTCCAGGCGATGCCGCAGGCGAGGGCCTCCTTCGCCGTGTACAACAGCCCGCTCTCGGAGAGCGCCACGCTGGGGTTCGAGTACGGCTACAGCGCGCACGCCCCGAACACGCTCGTGCTGTGGGAGGCGCAGTACGGCGACTTCGCGAACGTCGCCCAAGTCATCATAGACCAGTTCATCGCGTCGGGGCAGTCGAAGTGGCGGCAGCTGTCCGGGCTCGTGCTGCTCCTGCCCCACGGCTACGAGGGCCAGGGCCCTGAGCACTCGAGCGCGCGGCTCGAGCGGTTCCTGCAGCTCGCGGCGGACGACAACATTCGCGTGGCGAACGTCTCGACTGCCGCGCAGTACTACCACCTGCTGCGCAGACAGGCGGCGCTGCTCGCGATCGCCCCCAGGCCGCTCGTCGTGATGACGCCGAAGAGCCTGCTGAGGCACCCGCGCGCTGCCTCCACGCTCGACGACCTCTCGAGCGCGGAGTTCGAGCCGGTGCTCGACGACCCCCGACACGAGGCGTCGCCGGCCCCGGTTCGAAGGCTGTTGCTCTGCAGCGGAAAGGTGTACTACGACCTCACCTCATCCGGGGTGTACGAGTCCGCGGAGGACGTGAGGATAGCCCGGATCGAGGAGCTGTACCCATTCCCGGCCCGCCACGTCAAGCGCCTCCTGGCCTCCTATCCCGGACTCGAGGAGGTCGTCTGGGCGCAGGAGGAGCCGCGCAACATGGGCGCGTGGAGCTACGTGGCGCTGCAGCTCGCGCAGTTCCTCGACCCCGACGTCACGCTCGGCTACGTGGGCAGGCCGGAGCACGCGAGCCCGGCCGAGGGCTCGAACGACCAGCACAACGCCGAGCAGGCTCGGATCGTCGAGGCCGCGCTCGCCGGTCCCCCGGACTTCGAGATTTCGATCAGAGAAAAAGAGGTGAGGTATGCCGGCTGAGATTCGCGTGCCCGAGCTCGGGGAATCGGTCGTCGAGGTCACCGTCCAGCGCTGGCTCAAGCAGGTGGGCGACCCCGTCGAGGAGGGAGAGACCGTCGTCGAGCTGGAGACGGAGAAGGCGAACGTCGAGATCGCGGCGGAGCAGTCGGGCACGCTCGAGTCCATTGAGGTGCGGGAGGGCGAGAGCGCGAGCGTGGGCGACGTGCTCGGCGCGATCGGCGAGGGCGCGCCCGCCCGGGAGGCGGCCGCGACCTCGGAGCGGCCCGAGCCGGACTCGGCACGGGAGGCCGAGAGAGCGGGGGTGGCCTCCCCGTCCG